>CAYLUO010000039.1:2391-3868 GCA_964386885.1 uncultured archaeon | reverse complement strand
AACCAATCAAATATATAAACACACCAACTTTACATCCAAATTAAATCAAATACAATATATTTCAAATAATAATAATTTCATTTTTGATTTTCATATTAGGATTGTTTTATATCTCAAAAGGATTCAAAACAGTGGCATCTTTTAAGGGAGGCTTTAAATCAAGTAATGTACAGGAATTTTCTTTTAATCCAAAACAAGCCAAGAAAACTATATTCGTTTCTTTGTTTTTGTTTATTATATTCTTAGTAATGATAAATGGTATTGCATTAAGCACAATTGGCCAGAAAATTTTAGTATACCAAGATGTTAAGAAAAATTCAATAGAAATAGAAGAATTTCCAGAAATGGCAGTGAATACAAGACTTATGCCAATGTCAGTTGCAATCAATAATATAAGAAATAATCTTGTTTTAGAACAATACAAATTAGGTAAATTAGATTTTGTTGTTATAGATGGAAAAATGTGGTGGAATGGTGCGCTAATTCCAGACGGAACTATACTTCATTTCACACACAAACCCTGGGGAGTTGCATTCATAGATGCAACAACAACAGAAATAGATGCGGAAAAAAATATTATAACAACTCAAAAATCATTAGAAATTGCTGAAGGAATAGGAATTACAGACAGTTTGAATTGGAATTTGGTTAAAGAAGTTGATTTCTGGGCAGATTATTCAGATCCATTTTATATTCCAAATGGAGATAGTATAGTAACTGTTATTAGCCAGACAAAATATAAACTTGACTGGTGGTATATAATTCCTATTAGAAAACCATATTTCTCTGGTGTGATTTTACTTGAAGATGATGGTGATTGGAGATTTGTAAAACCTGATAAGATTGATGAAGAATCTATATTAAATGAACAACAAGTTTTTCCTGAAGGAATTGCCAGATTATATGGAGATAGTTTTGCTTATGTACATGGTTTTTGGAACAAACTGATAAAACATAAAGATCAGACAGAACTTAATGATGTTCCAGGAGAAGGAAATAAAATGCCTTATTTTGTAATAACTAAAAATGATGATGAGTCTTATACTCCAGATTGGTTTATGGCATTAGAACCACATGGAGAAGCCTATGGTCTTAAGAAAATTCTTTTAGTTGATGGAAGAACAGGAAAAATAAGAGTCTGGACAAAATCACAGAACGAACAAGCAGTAGGAGCAGTAAAAAGTTTAGAATTTATAAAATCAAGTGACATGTTTCAAAATGTTAAATGGGCATATGCTATTGAAGAAGAAGGATTTATTCTGATTGAACCTTTACCAATCTTTATAGAAGGAAAACTTTATTGGAAAGTAACAATGACCAGAACTGCAAAAACTGGTATTACAAATATAATTTTAGTTGATTCTTCAAATCCAGAAAATATAATGGTATTCAAGAATAGTGCCCAATTTTATACTTATTTGACAGGAAAAGAATATACTGAAACTGAGATTGAATCAACAGGTGAAGCTTTACAAAT
>CAYLUO010000039.1:0-2381 GCA_964386885.1 uncultured archaeon | reverse complement strand
AATAGTCCAGTCGATGCTTAACAAACTTAAGAATATTCCAGATGAAAATAAAACTCCTACAATGAAAGAATTGGAAAATAATCTTGAATCATTATTAGAATATCTATCAGAATAAAAGTGTTCATATGGGATTTAGAGGAATTATAAGAGATATAATAAGTATCTATATCGGATACAAATTATTAGTTTGTGTTATAACTGATACAATACCATCACCAGATCAATTAATTCTATATGCAGCAGCATTGCTAATATTTTCTATATGGTTTATGTTAGAAAGAATAGGACTACTACCAAAATTAATGTAATTATTTGATTTTTTTAATTTTTACTTTACAATACTTAAATATAGGAGTTTTTGAAACCGGATCCAAAACATTTCCTATTAATCTGTTTACTTTAACTGATCTAAAATGATTAGGAACTGCTACAACACCAGTTTTAATATTATTAGTTATTTTTGCTTTTAAAATTATATTTCCTGTGTTAGATTCTACATTAACTTTACTATTATTTTTTATGCCTAATTTCTTTGCATCTAATTTATTTATTTCAATAAAAGGTTCTGGATTTATTTTTTTCAATACATTAACATTTTTTGTCATACTTCCAGAATTATATTGTTCTAATAATCTATGTGTTGTTAATACAAAATTATAATTTTTATCTTTTTTCTTAGGTTTCATATATGATATTGGATGAAATATTGCCTTATTTCCAGGAGGACCAAAATCCTTGTCATACAATATTCTCTTCCCAGTTGGATGCTTTTTATCGCATGGCCAAAATATTTCTTTGGATTTTAATTTTTCATATGTTATTCCTGAATAGAATGGAACAGCTTTTTTGATTTCATTAAATATTTGTTTAGGAGTTTTATAGCTAAATTTATTTCCAGCTCCCATTTTCTGTGCTAATTTTTTAATTATAATCCAATCAGGTAATGCGTTTCCAGGTGGTTTTCCAGCTTTATTATATAATTGTACCCTTCTTTCTGAATTTGTAACAGTTCCGTTCTTTTCAGCAAAACATGCAGCAGGAAGTATTATATCAGCATGTTTAGTAGTTTCTGTCATAAATATATCTTGAACAACAAGAAATTGCAGATTTTTGAAATTTTCTTCAAGTCTATCTATATTAGGTAATACCATGAGTGGATCTGCACCTATTATATATAAACCAAGAATTTTTTCAGGAATTGCTTCTATTATTTCTGTTTCTTTTAACCCTTCATTTATAGGTAATTTTTTTACTTTCCATAATCTTTTGAACTTTTTTAGAGTATCTTCATTCATATAAGAATAACCAGGATATATATTTGACAAACATCCCATATCGCATACTCCTTGGACATTGTTACATCCTCTCAAAGGATTTACACCAGTACCAGGTCTTCCAAAGTTTCCTGTCATTAATGCCAAATTAGCTATTGCTAGGACATTTTCTATACCATTAAGTTGTTGTGTAATTCCCATACCATATAATATTGCAGCATTTTTAGCTTTTGCATATAAAGTAGCAACTTGCTTTATTTTCTTTTCTGAAATTCCAGTTGTTTTTGATATTTCTTTGAATTTGAATTTTTCTAAACTCTTTAAGAATTTTTTATAACCTTTTGTTCTTTTTTTAATGAATTTTTTATCTTCTAAGTTTTGCTTAAGAATTATTTTTATAAATCCGGCAATTAGATTAATATCTGTATTTGCATTTAGTTGTAAGAATATATCTGCTTTTTCAGCTGTTTCAGTTTTTCTAACATCAATTACAACTAATTTTCCTCCATGTTTTTTGAATTCCATTATTTTTTCAAAACCCATAGGTTGTGTACAAACAGGATTATCACCAAAAACAAGTATTACATCTGCAGTTTTTAAATCTTCATATGTATTTGTCATAGCAGATTTTCCTAAAATTTCATAAAGACCAGCAAGAGTAGTAGCATGACATAGTCTAGTAGCATTATCTATATTATTATTTCCAATAACAGTTCTTGCAAATTTTTGAATAAGATAACTTTCTTCATTTGTACATTTAGTAGAAGTAATTATAGCTATAGAAGAATCTCCGTATGTTTTTTTAAGTTCTTTGAATTTTTTTGATATAATGTCTAATGCTTTTTTCCATGATATTCTTTTGAATCCATTTTTAGTTTTTATCATAGGATATTTCAATCTTTTTGGATTATTTATGAGTTTTTCAAGATTTGCACCTTTTATACACAATTTACCTGAATTAACAGGATGATCTTTTTGAGGTAGAACTTTCACAACTTTTCCATCTTTGACATGTAATTCTATTCCACAGCCAACACCACAATAAGGGCAAACGCTTTTTATAATCTTCATGTACATTATTTTAATATTCAATTTAATAATTCTTTT
>CAYLUO010000038.1:0-4026 GCA_964386885.1 uncultured archaeon | reverse complement strand
AAATAAAATAAAATATTCTTTTATCCCACATTTCTATTAAAGTTGGCTTGTCATGTAATTTCATTAAAGTTTTTATAAAATCTTTGTGTTCATCATAAAAGTCTTTAGTAAATCTTATTGCTAATTCATAATTTTCTTTTTTGAAACCAATATCACTAATAATTCCTTGACATAATTTAAATCTTCTTTCAAATTCTTCCATCGCTTGAGTTAAATCTGCACAAAAAGCATGTACATCTGGCATAGTGAATGCTCTTAATCTTCTTAGACCAGCCAACTCACTTTTTCTTTCTCTTCTAAAACTATATCTTGTTAATTCATACAATCTCATTGGTAGATTTTTGTATGAAATAGTCATATTATTAGCCATACAAAATTGACCAAAGCAAGCAGCAAAACGTAAGAAAAAATCTTTGCCACCAGATTTTACAATATATTGCCTTGCAGGAAATTTATTCAAATAAGCAACAGCGGCTGGATGATTAATATTATACATCAAAGGACTTTCAATTTCCATTCCCCCATATTCTATAACTTTTATATTAACAAATTGTTCCAGAAGAGATTTGATTAATCTTCCCTTTGGATAAAATCTTAAGTTTCCAGAATCACTTGCGCTTTCATAGTCTGCTAGTTCTAACTCTTTCATCATTTTTATATGAACAGGTTGTTTTTTTACTTCTCTACTTTTTGCCATTTCATATGTTGCAAACTTTTTTAGATTTTCATATTTTTTGAAATCAAATTTGCCAATTATTTTACCTTTATCTATTTCTATAGGAATCATTTTTCCATCTGGTTTCATAATAAACCAGTGTGACACAATTTTTTCTTCTTCTTGTAATGCTTTTGAAACTATTTCCTTTTTAGTGGATTTCATTCGTTACGCCTGTAAAATGTTTATATATTAAATTTAATAAAGTTCTTGAAAATACTTAAATCTTATGATGAGTCATAATATTAAGGTGATAATGTGGACAAAATAAATATAGTAGGAAAAGAAAAGTTTGATGAATTTACAATAAATAAAATTGAAGAAACATTAGGTCATGTCAAAGAAAAATATGACAGAATTTTTAATATTAATACTTTAAAATATTTTAAAGTTGTAATACAACCAAAATTAAAAAGTGGAGAAGAACATTTATTTGAAGTAATAGTTAATATTGATACTCAATATGGTTTATTCAGAAGTGAAAAACAAGGATATGAAATATTAAGTATAATAGATCAAATAAAAAATGATTTGGAAAGACAGATAATAATAAAGAAGGAAAAGATTAAAGCGAAAAGAAAATATCCAGATAATGCTTAAAATTCAGCCCGGTGGTGTAGTGGTCAAGCATAGTGGGCTTTGGACCCGCCGACGAAGGTTCGAATCCTTCCCGGGCTATTATGAGAATAAAAGTATGTCCTAGATGTAAATCAAGAGATATTATTCTTTACATTCCACAAATTGGAAGCTACAAATGTAGGAATTGTGGTTATGTAGGAACCTTTGTGTTGACTGAAGATTTTGAAGTGAAGAAAAATGATAAATCCAGAAAAAGAAATAAAAAATCTAAGAAAAGTTTATGATACTATAGCTGATTCTTGGACAAATTTAAGAAATAAATCCGAAGATGAAGTTATCGAATTTGCTAAAAATAAAAAAGGATTGATTTTAGATCTTGGTTGTGGAAATTGCAGACAATCTATTCCATTTCTGGAAAATAATTGTAAATGTATTGGCATTGATTTTTCAAGTTCAATGATAAAACAAGCAAAAAAATATTTGGATAAAAGAGATTTTAAAATGAATTTTGTTTTAGCAAATGCATATGAATTGCCATTTAAAAAAAATTCTTTTGATTATTCAATTTATATCAGAACTCTTTCTCATTTACCAACAAAGAAAATGAGAGTAAAATCATTAAAAGAAGTTAAAAGAGTTTGCAGAAAGAATGTTTTATTTTCTGTTTGGAAAGGCGAGACCAAAGATAAATATAGTATCTGGAATTATCATGGAAAGAAACTTAAAAGATTTTATCATCTATATACTATGGAAGAATTAAAATCTGATTTAAAATCAGCTAAAATAAAACCAAAAAAGATATCATATGACAGTAAAAGAAAATATGGCAAAGATAAAGTTGGAAATATTTGGGTGATTATATGAAATGTTCTTTTTGTAGAAATAAATCAGTATATTATAGAAGGAATGAAGGTCACTATTATTGCAAAGATCACTTTATGAATGGTATAGAAAAAAAAGTTAAGAGAACAATATCACAAAACAAATTGATAAAAAAAGGTGATAGAATTGCCATCGCAATCTCAGGCGGAAAAGATTCTTCAACTCTTTTACTTATATTAAACAAAATTTTCAAAAACAATCCTAATGTAAAATTATTTACAATAACAATAGACCAAGGAATAAAATCTAGATCAGATGAAATGTTAAAAAAAACTAAAAAAATATGCAAGCAACTAGATGTTGATCATTATATTTTTTCTTTCAAAGATGTGTTTGAAATAACTGTTGATGACCTAAAAAGAAAAATGAAAACTGGGTTTTGTGGTAGTTGTGGTATACTAAGAAGATATATTCTAAACAAAAAGGCAAGAGAATTAGGAGCAACTAAATTGGCAACAGGTCATAATCTAGATGATGAATGTCAGACTATTATAATGAATATGATTCGTGGTGATTTACTAAGATTAGCAAGAACCGGTTCAATGCCGATTATATCAGAACATAAGAAATTTGTCCCAAGGATAAAACCACTCATAGAAATACCAGAAGAAGAATCTGAATTATATTGTAAATTAAGTAATGTCTCATTTATTCCAAAAAAATGTCCATATTCTTATGATGATCCGCTAAGAGGTGAAACTCGGAAATTCTTGAATGCTCTAGAAAAAACATCACCTGGTATAAGAAATAGTCTTCTTCAATCAGCTTATAAAATTAAGCCATTTATAAAAAGTAAATTCAAACAAGGAAAAATTAGGACATGCGAAATATGTGGAGAACCATCTAGCCAAAAAAAATGTAGAGTGTGTGAGCTACTCAACTCCTGCGCATATATGGCATGAAAGTTCTTTTCCGTTTTTTATTAATTCTCTTTCATCAACTAATCTTCCACAAAATGAACAAATACCGTATTTAATCTCTTTATGATGCAAATGCCATGTTCCATCCATTTGTGTTTTCACCTCCTAGAATATCTAATAAAGACAATTCTTACATCCAATAAATCCATTCTTTTCTATTATTTCATCTACTAAACAGCCACAACTTATACATCTTACTTTTCCTAAAGTTGCTATATCAACTATAACTTTAGTTTTTATTCCTGGAATTTTGATTTGCTCACACACTTTCAACACCAACTGACGTATTATAGAACCAACTGGGATATAAAGCTGATTACTGAAAAACCGAAAAACTTATAGTTTTATGTATATATTGTAATTAATTATTGAAAGATTTTCGGTAATTATATGAATTTAACGAAAAAAGATTGGGCATTACTAAGAGAATTGCAAAAAGATTCAACACAAAGCTTTAAAACTCTATCAAGAAAGCTCGGTATGGCTATAACCACTATATATGATAGAAAGAAAAAAATGGAAAAAGAAGGTATAATAAAAAAATATAAAGCTGAAATTAATCCAGAAAAAATTGATAAATCTGTAGTTGCTTTTATTTTTCTTAGAGTTAGATATGATGTTGAGAGTAAGATGTCAATATCATTAAAAGAAATTGCCAAACAAGTCGCCTTAATACCTGGTGTTATGGAAGTTCATATAATTACAGGTGAGTGGGATTTACTAATAAAAATCAGGGGTAAAGATATTAAGGAAATAGGGGATGCTGTAACAGATTATATAGTAAAAATAAAGGGAATATCAAGATCATTGACCATGAATGCATGGATTACAGCTAAGGATAGTAGTGATATTAATTTATAATTATTTTCTACCATTATCTTGAATTTCTTCTATTTTGCTTTGTAGAAATCCTATTCTATTTTGAAGAAA
>CAYLUO010000037.1:0-4088 GCA_964386885.1 uncultured archaeon | reverse complement strand
AATCAGTTATATATAAAGATTTATATCGTCATATATATTGAAGATAATATGAAAAAGGAATTTCCAACTATAAAAAATATGGTTGTGTCTGTTGAATTTTCAGATAGAATAGATCTTAATGATATATCTCGAAGATTGGAAAATACAGAATACGAGCCAGAACAATTTCCAGGATTAACATATAAAGTAAAAAATCCTAAAGCAACTGCTCTAATTTTCTCATCTGGTAAAATGAATTGTACTGGAACTAGAAGTATGGAAGATACCCATAGGGTGATCAAGTATATATTAAGAAAATTAAAGGGTTTAGGAGTTAAAATAAAAAAACCAAAAATTGTAGTTCAAAATATAGTATCCACAGCAAGTCTTTAAGGAAGAGTAAATCTTGATAAAATTGCATTTTAATTAGAGAATTCAGAATACGAGCCAGAACAATTTCCAGGGTTAGTTTTTAGAATGAAAAATCCTAAGATTGCATTTCTTATATTCTCATCTGGTAAGATAGTAGAAACAGGTGCAAGAGATACAAAAATGATGAATGATGCTTTTAGAAAACTAAATATTGAATTGAAAAGAATCGGGGCATTTAAGAAACCTTAGTATTGTTCTTCTTTTTCCATTTTTTAATTGCAGAATGTAATGTTTCTATGGCAAGATTGCTACAATGAAATTTCAATGGTGGAAGTCCTCCTAATTGTTTTATTATATCTTCCCAAGTGAGTTTTTCTGCTTCTTCAACTGTTCTTCCTCTAATCATTGTTGTTAGAATAGATGCAGTCGCAATATTCGCAGCACATCCATAAGATTCGAATTTAGCATCTTTTATTATATTATTCTTTATTTTGAGATACATAGTCATCATATCTCCACACACGACACTACCTTCTGTTGCTTTTGCATCTGCATTTTTTATTTTTCCTATATTTTTAGGACTTCTAAAATGTTTCAAAACCAATTTAGTATATTTCATTGCCATATAATCACTTGAATATACTTATTTTCAATATATTATTATATGCTTTTTTCAATGCTTTGACAGCATAATCAATATCTTCAATTGTATTATATTTACTTAGACAAAACTTAATTGACCCATGTGCTTGTTCATGTTTTAATCCTATTGCCAATAAAACATAATCTGCTTCTAGGCTTTTTGACACACACGCAGAACCGGTTGAAGCAGCAACTCCTTGCATATCCAATTGTAATGCTATAGATTCTCCTTCAACATTTTTCAAAGAAAATGATACATTATAAGGACTTCTGTTTTCTTTTGGCCCTATAAGAAATGAATCAGGAATTTCTTTTTGTATAGAATCCATGAGTATATTTCTTAATTTTATTACATGATCTCTATTTTTTTCCATTTCATCACAAGCTATTTCTGCAGCTTTAGCAAATCCAACTATTCCTGGCACATTCTCATCACCAGGTCTTAAATTTGACAAAGATACAAATCCATGCATCAAAGGCTCTATATTTGCTCCATCTTTTACATACAAAGCACCAACTCCTTTTGATCCATGAATCATATGAGAACTAATAGACAATAGATCTATATTCATTTTATTTACATCTATTGGTAACTTTCCAAAGGATGATGCTGCATCAACATGAAAATAAACCTTTTTGTTTTTCAGGATCTTTCCTATTTTTTCTATAGGTTGAATTGTTCCAATTACATCATTTACGTGTTGTATAGAAACTAAAATTGTATTTTTATTTACTTTGTTTTTTAATTGCTCTATATCAAAAAAACCGTTTTTATCAACATCCAAATAATCTATTTTGAATCCATTTTTTTCTAAATACTTACAGGTATTCAAAACAGAAGGATGTTCTATCTTGGTTGTTATAATATGATTTCCTTTATTTTTGTTTGCAAACGCTACTCCTTTTATTGCTAAATTATTAGATTCGGTTGCGCCTGATGTAAATATAATTTCTTGTGGATTTGCATTTATTAGAAATCCTATTTTTATCTGGGCTTTTTCTACAATATCATTTGCTTTTTCTGAAAGAGAATAAATCCCTGAAGGCACTCCATAATTCTCAGTAAAATAAGGTTTCATTTCTTCAAATACTTTTTTATCTAATTTGGTTGTTCTGCAATTATCTAAGTAAACGTTCATATTTATCACTTAAAGACCAAAATATGGTTTTTTCTTCTTTTGAAAATTCTTTTTTTATAATTCCTTTTTTTTCTAATCTGTGTAAAAAATGACTTGGTTCGTCAACACAACCAAGGTTTAATTTATCTACTTTTTTACATATGAGCTCTGTTGATAATGGTTTTTTTGAAACTTGCAAAAGTGAGATTATTGCTTTTTCTGATAATGCAAGAGAATCTTCTTCTTTCTTTTTTTTATTTTTCCAAAACATAAAATCATCTTCTTATTTTGTTTAGTTCATCAAAGAATCTGTCTATTTCCTTTTTTGTGTTGTAAATATAGAAGCTTGCCCTGCATGTTCCCTTTACATTAAATCTTTTTAATAATGGCTGTGCACAATGATGGCCAGATCTTATTGCTATGCCAGCTTTATCAAGAAGCAGTGCAACATCATGATAATTGAATCCTTTTATATTAAATGAAACACATCCGCCTCTTTTTTCTGGATCTTTAGGTCCATATATAATAGTATTTTCATCTTCTATTTTTTCAAGAAAATATTTTACCAGTTCTTTTTCATGATTTCTAACATTTTGCATTCCTATTTTACTAAGATAATCAATAGCAGCTGAAAGTCCGACTGCACCAGCTATATTTGAAGTTCCTGCCTCAAATTTCCATGGTAAAATTGCATATGTTGATTTATGTTGTTCAACTTTGCTTATCATGTCTCCGCCATATAAAAATGGGTTCATTTTTTCCAAGAGTTCTTTTCTTCCATATAATACTCCTATTCCTGTAGGACCCAGCATTTTATGTGCTGAAAAAGTTAGAAAGTCACAACCTAATTCTTTTACATTCACATGCATGTGCGGGACAGATTGTGCAGCATCCACCAATAGAATTGCGTCTTTTTTCATTTCACTTATTTTTTTGATGTCATTTATAGTTCCTAATACATTTGATGCCTGGGTTATAGCTATAATTTTTGTTTTTTTATTTATCATTTGTCTGAATTTTTCTAGATCTAATGTTCCGTCATCCTTTATATCAGCTATTTTCAGTTTAATTCCTTTCTTTTGTTCAAGATATTGCCATGGAACCAAATTTGAGTGATGTTCCATTATAGTTGTTAGTATTTCATCTCCTTTTTTTAGGTTTTCCATAGCATATGAATACATTACAAGATTTATTGCTTCTGTTGTGTTTCTTACAAATATTATTTCTTGTATATCATCAGCTCCAATAAAGTCAGCTACTTTTTTATGAGCTTGTTCATATAATTCTGATGCTTCCTGAGAAAGAGTATGAATTCCTCTATGAATATTTGCATTATATTTTTCATAAAATTCTTTTATAGCGTTTATAACTTGGATTGGTTTTTGGGTTGTTGCGGCATTGTCAAAATATATTAAATCATTTCCATTTATTTTTCTTTTTAAAATTGGAAAGTCTTTTCTTATTTTTTTTATATCCATATTATCTACCTAAACATATTTTACAATTATCTGGTATTTTTTCAAATTTTTTATGAAATCTGCATATAGTTCCAGATTTTCTCATGATCAAACAAATAGTACAAATTTCAGGAATCATTGATATATTATCTATTTTACCTTTTGCTATTTTTTCAGCCAGAGATTTTATTGATTTTTCAGTTTCTTTATCAAGTCTCACTTTCTTTCCCCTTTTTTTACTAATATATTGGGAAATAGCTGCTTCTGTTATTCCTAGTTTTTCAGAAACTTCTTTTTGTGAAAGATTAAAATTATCAACTAGTTGTACAGTTAATCTGCTTCTTATATTAGGCAAAAAATAAGATGATATAATCTCGCATGGAGTTTTCATAAACAAATATTGGTGAAAATATTTATATAAACTTAACGGTGTTAATATTTTTTATAATATATAAATAAAAATCTGCAGATATAAAGTATTATTTAGTGATATTATGCCTGGTTCGAAAATAGATAAAAA
>CAYLUO010000036.1:0-4142 GCA_964386885.1 uncultured archaeon | reverse complement strand
ATTTTATTCAAACCAATAAACATTTAAAATTAACAATTAAAATTCTAACAGATATCTATGGATTCTAAAAAAAGGAAATTAAGAAAGGTAGAATCAGAGCTAAAAAAGATTCTAGAAGCAAAAAAAGATAGAATAAAAGTAATAGGATTGGGTGGAGCTGGAAATAACACAATTTCAAGACTTATGGAAGTTGGAATTGAAGGTGCTGAAACTATTGCTGTAAATACTGATGCTCAACAATTGCTTTATACAGATGCTGACAGAAAACTTCTAATTGGAAAAGAAATTACAGGCGGTTTAGGAGCTGGCGGAGATCCTGAAATAGGATTAGAAGCAGCAAAAGAAAGCAGGGATATAATCAAAAAACATTTACAAGATTCTGATATGGTATTTATAACTTGCGGGTTAGGTGGTGGAACAGGAACAGGCGCTGCACCTATAGTAGCTGAAATTTCTAAATCTTTAGGAGCATTAACAGTTTGTGTTGTAACATTACCTTTTGATGTTGAAGGCGAAAACAGAAAAGAAAATGCAAATATTGGATTAGA
Source organism: uncultured archaeon (assembly GCA_964386885.1). Taxonomy (GTDB): domain Archaea; phylum Aenigmatarchaeota; class Aenigmatarchaeia; order CG10238-14; family CG10238-14; genus JAFCEW01. Next base: position 3,594 of record CAYLUO010000036.1, on the reverse strand, counting down.
TAAATTAAGAGAAAAAGTTGATACAATTATAGTTATACCAAATAGTAAAATCCTAGAAGTTATGCCATCTGCACCAATGTCAGTTGCATTCAAGTCTGTTGATAATATTCTAGTTGATGCAGTTAAGGGTCTTACAGAATTAATAACAAAACCCGGATTAGTGAATTTAGATTTTGCTGATGTAAGAGCTGTTATGAGAAATGGTGGAATTGCAATGATTGGTTTAGGTCAAAGTAATTCTGGAGATAGAGCAACAGAATGTGTTGTAAGAGCATTAAATAATCCATTCTTGCCATTAGACATAAAAAATGCTACTGGTGCTTTGGTTAATGTTATAGGAGGACCAGATGTAACTATAAAAGAAGCTCAGGAAATTGTTGAGACTGTAACACAAACAATGGATGATGAAGCAAGAATTATATGGGGAGCAAGAATTATTCCAAGTCTAAAAACAACCATAAGAGCAATGCTTATTATAACTGGTATCAAGCAATCTGATATTTTTGAAGCAAAAGAAATGAGAGATTGGGAAAGAGAAGAACTAGAACAAATTCTAGGAATTGATATAGTTTCTGATTAAAAATAATATTTAAATAGTTGAAATTACATTATTATAATCATGTTGCAACTATTTGTCAATAGAAAGAATGAATTAAAAGTTCTTAATAATCGCTACAAAAGTAAAAAACCAGAGTTTTTAATAATCTATGGAAGAAGAAGAGTTGGAAAAACAGAATTAGTAACACATTTCATAAAAAATAAGCCAAGTATATATTTTTTGGCAGAAGAAAAAGCTGATAAAGAAAATATAGAAGAAATGCAGAAAATGATGAGCAGTTTCTTATCTGACAATGAATTTAAATTGATGAAATTTGGAAATTGGTCTGAATTATTTCAGAGTTTTTTGAAAAGAACTAAAAAAAGATGCGTAATAGTCATAGATGAGTTTCCATATCTTATAAAACAAAATAAAGCACTACCTTCAGAATTTCAAAAAATATGGGATTTGTATATGAGTAAATCAAATATTATGCTGATTTTAATAGGTTCTTCTATTAGTATGATGGAAAAATTATTAGGTAGAAAATCGCCTTTATATGGTAGAAGAACAGGCCAATTAGAAATAAAACCTGTTACTATATTTCAGACTAAAGAGTTCTTGCCGAGATATAGAATAGAAGATCGCATACTTGTTCATGGCTGTGTGGATGGAATACCACTTTATATAAAACAGTTTGTAGATGATATATCATTCTTTGATACTCTAACAAATATTTTTTTAAAAAGAGATTTAATGCTCTATAGTGAAGCAGAAATATTGCTAAAACAAGAGTTTAGGGAAACTGCAAAATATTTTTCAATACTAAAAGCAATAGCATTTGGAAATACAAAATATAATGAAATCGTTAATTATACGAATTTAGATAAAACTATAATTTCTAAATACATACAAAATTTGGAAAAAATAAGAATAATAAAAAGAGCATATCCTATCACAAAAAGAAAAGAGAAGAGAAAAAATACAAGATATATTTTTTCAGATAATTATTTTAAATTTTGGTTTAGGTTCATATATCCAAACAAAACACTTATAGAAAAAGGTGGATCAAATAATGTGTTGAGTATCATAAAACAAGGCTATAATACTTATATGGGCTTCATTTTTGAAGATGTTGTAAAAGAGTTTTTATGGAAAAAACGACCATTTCAATTTACAAAAATTGGAAGATGGTGGCATAGGGACAAAGAGATAGATTTGATCTCTCTTAATGATAAAACAAAAGAAATTGCATTTTTTGAATGTAAATTTAAAAATCTAAAATCAAAAGAAGCGACAAAAATTCTAAAAGAACTAAAGGAAAAATCTAAATTTGTTGAATGGAATAATGAAAAAAGAAAAGAATATTTTGGATTAATAGCAAAAAGAATTGACAATAAAAAACAATTAAGAGAGATGGATTATTTAGTTTATGACTTAGAAGATTTTTAGATTAGTATATCAAGAGAAGAACTAGAACAAATTCTAGGAATTGATATAGTTTCTGATTAAAAATAAAAAAAGAAAAGAATTATTTTTTCCAAATCCAGCCAAATAATCCTTTATTTTGTTTTTCGTTTTGAGCTAGTTGTTGTAATCTGTTTTGCTCTTGTTCCATATTTTGGATTTGTTCTTGTAGAATTGTTTTTACTTCTTCGTCACAGTCGCATTGTTCCATTAATTGTGTAAGCTTTTGTATTCTTTCTTGGTTTTTGTTTACTTCTTGTTCTATTTCATCTGCTGAATCTTCGTCTCCGCCAATAAACATTTTAACAAGTGCATTTCTATTTTGGATTTTTTCTTCTGATCTTATTGTTGCTTGAACTGAATTGTTAAACTCCCTGGCAATTGCAGACACATTTGGACCTATTCCACCTGTTAAATTTTCCATGGCAAGTAAAGCATGAACTGCTACTCTCACTTGGTTTTGATTTTGATACATTTCTTTCTTTTGTTCTTTGAATTGTTCAAGTTCTTGTTTAAATTCGTCTTTTTTCTCTTGTATCATTTGTTTTAATTCATCTTTGTTTTGTTCTTTTGTTTGATTCTGAGTTGTATTTTGTATCTGTTCGTCTTGGCCTGTTTGGTTTCCAGATTCATTTAGATCTTGTCCATTACCATTATTACCTTGCTGCCCTGTAGCAAAAACAACTGGACTAGTCAAAACTAAAATTAGTAATGATGCTAATAATATTTTTTTCATAGTATCACTCTACAAAATATAGAATTTAAGGTTTATTAATATCTTTACTAACTCCTTTTGTGGAAAAAATTAAAACCAAGAAAATTATTATAACAGCTGCTAAAATTCCTATGTAAACATATTTTTTATTTATTTCTGATGGTATAATTCCTCCAGTTGTTGTAGTTGTTGTTCCAATTGTAGTTGTTGTGACTGTTGTAGTTGTTGTTTCTCCAGCTTCAGCAGTTCCAATCAAGAAATATGAAAATCCAGGTGTTGGTGCTTTATATCTTACATATTCAGTTAATTCATCTGTTATTTCTGTATCTAAGACATCCCATTGATTTGTGTATCTTAATAATCTTATATCATCTTTATCTATGCTATTATCTTCTAGCCATGATTTTGTTATTTGGAATTCTATAAATGCTTCCTCTATATTATCATCTTCTATATTAGTGTGCACCATTTTGATATATTTGTAAATACCTCCTGAAGGTTCTGATACATCAGTTGGTTTTGTTGTTCCAAAATTAGTAATTACTAATTTTGCATTTTGAATATCATTTTTTACTTTTAGTTGTATTTTTCTAATGCCAAGGCTTTGTCTATATATGTTTATTGTTTGCATTGTGCCTGAACTTAAAGTTGCCCATGTTTTTGTCATCTTATTTGTATCTCCTGCTGTTCCAGTAGAACCATCACCTGTTGTGGGAGCAGTATATGCTTCAGCAGCCTGAAAATAAGTAAAGTGAGTTGTATTAAATATAAAAGTAGTCCCACTAGAACTAATCTCAGCGCAAGCAGGGTTGGTAGAGTCAGTACAATCTGTATAAGTACTTCCATCAGAGCTATATTGTGGTTTAGGATCTGT
>CAYLUO010000035.1:0-4215 GCA_964386885.1 uncultured archaeon | reverse complement strand
TAAATAACATTAAATAATATTATTTAAATCTTTCTTTTTTTAAAATTAATCAATTTCAAATTTATAGATAAACTGGAAAACATTACAAAAAGTTATATTCCCGGACAGGGCGTTCTTTATTTAGTTTTTTAAACTCATTTTTCTTACTAATAATATGAAACCAAGACATAGTTTTTCATCAAGACACACAAGAAAAATAAAAAATATTAGAAAACAAAGAAAAAAATATCCGTTTATTGCAAAAAAAATAATTGAAAATTCAGATATTATACTTGAAATCCTTGATGCAAGATTTATAGAAGAGACAAGAAATAAAGAATTTGAAGAAGAAATAAAAAAAACAGGAAAAAAAATCATTTATGTATTTAATAAAACAGACTTAATTAATAAAAATAAATTAAGAAATTATAATTATTTAATCCCAAATATAGCTATTTCTTGTAAATCTTATCAAAATATAAAAGAATTAAGAAATTTAATAAAAAGAATTGCAAAAACAATAGAAAAAGAAGATAATGAAAGAATTACAGTTGGGATAATAGGTTATCCAAACACAGGAAAAAGCACTATAATCAACTCTCTAATAGGAAAAAGCTCTGCAGGGGTTGGTACAGATGCTGGTTTTACAAAAAACCTGCAAAAAATAAAATTATCTCAAAACATAGTTTTAATTGATTCACCTGGAATAATACCTGAAAAAGAATATTCTTCTCAAGATAGAGAAAAAATATCAATGCATACAAAACTTGGGGCAAGAAGTTACAGTCAAGTTAAAGACCCTGAAATGGTTATTGTTGCTCTCATGAAAGATTATTCAAAAGTTCTGGAAAAATTTTACAATATCAATGCAAAAGGAGATTCTGAAATATTAATTGAAGAACTTGGGAAAAGAAAAGGATTTAGAAAAAATATATATTGACAAGTATAAAGAACTGGACAAGATGTGGAAAGATATAGATCATAAAATTATAGAAAATCCAGATATAGATTATTTGAAAAAAGCGTTAGAGCTTGCAACAGATATAATAGAAAGAATGAAAAAATTATTACCAGAAGAATTAAAAAAAATAGATTGATAAAATGACCGAAAAGAAAAAAGCAGAAAAAAAAGAAACAAAAGAAGTTAAATTAAAAAAAGTTAAACAATTCAAAGATGAAGTTCTAAAAAAGTATGGTGATTCAGTTAAATGTATAGTAATGATGGGTTCTGTTGCAAGAGGAGAGTTTAAATCCAAATCTGATCTTGATATATTTGTTATATTAGATGATACAAAAACTTCTATTCCATCTGAGAAAAAAGCGCAAATAGACGATGAATTAGAAAAAATAGCAAAAAAAATAGGAAAAGAAATTTCTGTTCAACCATCTTATACTTTAACAGAATTTTGGGATTATGCCCGTGTTTGTCATCCTATTATATATAATTTTATTAAAGAAGGTGAGCCTATATATGATGCTGGATTTTTCATGCCAGTCAAAAGATTATTGAATATGGGAAAAATACCAGCAACAAGAGAAGCTATAGAAAGTTATATGGAAGGCGCTCCAAAAAAACTGATGAGAGCAAAAACTGTTAAATTATTAATGTTAGCAGAAGATTGTTATTATGCAATGCTAAATACATCACAAGCAGTCCTAATGTTTATGGGTATTGATCCACCAGTTCCAGCAAAAGCATATGATGAAGTAAAAAGACATCTTGTTGATCCAGGGATTCTTGAACCAAAATATGCTAATTGGCTAAGAGATATAATAGACATAAGAAAGAAAATAGAGCACAAAGAATTGATGGAAGTAAAAGGAGAATTTGTTGATGAATGGGTTGAAAAATCTGAAGAATTTATAAAGAAAATGTTCCAATTACTTTCTGTTCTCGAATTTAGGAAAAAAGAAAAAATATTAGAAAGAACACATGAAGTTATGTACAAGGCAGCAATAGCAGCATTAAAAACAATACACAAATTACCTAAGAAATCAGAAGAAATTTCTGTAGTTTTCAAAAAAGAATTCATAGATAAAAAAATAATAGAAGATTATTATTGGGATGTATGGAACAGAATAGAAGTTATGAAAAAGTTACCAGAAAAAGAAAGAATAGAAAAACTATCAGACAAAGAAGTATATAAAATGAGAGAATATGTAAGAAATCTAATAAGAGATTTAGCTAAAGTTTTAAAAGAAAAGAAAAAGTAAACCTTTTAAATTCGTATTTCTTATAATATGAGAGTGTTAAGATGAAAGGAATCATATTGAGCTATAGAAGAGGGAAACACACCCAAAATGTTAATCAGATGTTGGTAGAAGTAGAAGGAATAGACAACAAAGAAAAAGCAGAAAAACTTATAGGCAAAGAAATAATTTGGAAATCTCCTTCTGGAAAAGAATTCAAAGGAAAACTAACAGCTGTTCATGGTTGTAAAGGAGCTTTAAGGGTAAAATTTGAAAAGAACTTGCCGGGCCAATCAATAGGAAATAAAATTGAAGTGAAAAACTAGATAATAACAAAAGGAAGTTATTTAGAAATTAAATCTTTGTTTTATTCATATTTTGTAGGGCCTTTTGGGCAATATGGGCAAAGTATAGCAGGAGGTCCATCCGCTCGTGGAGGACAAAATTTGTTGTATATTAAATCTCTTCTCCCATCTAAATAATTGGTATATGCTTTCAATTTACCTTTTTTATCATTTAATAATCTTCTGACATGTTCTTCAAGTATATTCAAATGACCTTTATATTTACTATTTCTTTCAATCCATGCTTCATGATCATAAGTATTACCTACACTAGAGAAATATGCATCAAAATCATCTCTATTTTTTGGTATCCTACCATCCAATGTAAAATATAAATGATTCCACCCTTCTTTAGTAATGTTTAGAATTTTGTTTAATTTATCATCTTTGTGAAATTCTAGAGCAAAATTAGTAATAGGAGGTTGGCAACCTACAAATGAAAAAGCTATAATGTCCATAACAATAATCTATTTGTCAAATTCAAATATTAAGAAGTAAAAGCTTAATTTAAAGAATAACCAATTATTCTTATGTATAAAAAACCTTTGTTAGAATATTTGGGATATATTGGTGGAATCATTATATTGCTTGTTGGAATATATTTAACTATGAAAGTATTAGGTATGGTTGAGAGTATGACAATAACATCTATACTTTTAGTTTTCATATTAGGCCAAGGCCTATTGAACATTTACTTTTGGAAAAAACTAAAGAAAAAATAATTTTGTGATCTAGTTGAAAATTGCTGTACTATTTTCTGGAGGCAAAGATTCAGTTAGAGCTGTTCACTGGTGTTTAGAAAAAAAATATAAAGTAAAATATCTAGTTACTATAATTTCAGAAAATCCTGATTCATACATGTTTCATACATGCAATATAGATAAGGCGGAATTGGTTGCAGAAGCAATTGGAATACCTATTATAATAAAAAAAACGGCTGGTAAAAAAGAAGAAGAATTAAAAGATCTAGAACAAACCTTAAAACTATTAGATATAGATACTGTAGTTACAGGTAGTATAGCAAGCAATTATCAAAAATCCAGAATAGAAAAATTGTGTAAGAAATTAAAATTAAATTGTATTTTCCCTCTTTGGGGAATTGATAATGAAAAATTCCTTAAAGATATAATAGATATGCATTTTGATGTGAGAATAGTTGGTGTATTTTCAGAAGGATTAGATAAATCATGGCTTGGCAGAAAAATAGACAATAAAACACTGAAAGAACTCAAAGAAGTAGGCAAAGAGCACGGATCATTTCTTGTTGGTGAGGGTGGGAATTTTGAAACTATTGTTCTAAATGGTCCCATATTTAAAAAAAGAATAAAGATAATAGAAGCAAAAAGAATATGGGATAATGTTACTAATAGCGGAAGATATATAATAGAAAAAGCTGTCTTAATCTAAATATCTCTTTTTCTTACTAAATTATGTGCTATTAAACCACTAGAAAATGTAAACAATCCAAAACTTGGAATTAAAAATGATGCTGCAAAAAGTAATATAGAAATCTTAATATCAGTTATTTTTATTTCTTTTTTACCAAAATATAGCTTTACTCTTCTAGTTATTTCTCCGAGAGCAAATGCGACCAAAGCCACTATTAAATATACTAACATAATAGTCTAACTCTTATTTTATAAAAACAACATATTTAAAGGTTAGATATAACGATGTTATAGAAAGATTTATATATTTATCA
>CAYLUO010000034.1:0-4531 GCA_964386885.1 uncultured archaeon | reverse complement strand
AATATCTTTTAAAATCATATCTGATTACACCACAAAATGCACTCATTAAATTGTCAGGAATAGGAGTTAAATTAGCAACTATTATCCATAAGAATGATCCATATTTTTTAAAGGTTTTTCTCATTTCTATTAGTTTATGTCCATATTTTTTTTCCAATAATTCCTTACCACCTAATCCAATTAAATAACTTGTTAAACTACCTATTGCTCCACCCAATGCTGCTGTAAATGCTAATGCAAAAGGATTCAAAATAGACGCAAATGAAAAAACCATTATAAATCCAGGAAAAGGAAGAACAACAGCAGAAGTTACCAGAGATGTTAGAAATATTCCAACATAACCCCATGCATTAATAAAGCCATAACTACCAGCAAGTATTGATATTATTGCAGCAGTGATAGACATTTAATTCACATACGTTATAAATAATTTAGAAGAATAAATTATAAAAAGTGATATCATGGATTTGTTTGCTCATTATGCTGTAGGTATGTTTTTATCTAAAATATTTGGTACTTATTGGGCAGTTTTCTTTGCATGTATATTAGATTTTGATCATGTTCTATTTTTCATTTACGAAAAAATCAAAAAGAAAGAGCATATAGGAGTACCAAGAATAAAATATTTTGTCTATAGTAAAAGAACTTGGTTGCACAGTTTATGGGGATTAGGTATTCTTTTGGTATTGTTTTCTTATCACTTTCCACCAATGCTTATTATAGTTTGTGTTGGATCTCATTTGCTAATAGATTCACTTGACAAATCTGGTATAGGAATTCTACCATTTCTAACAAAAAAAAGAATAGCTGGATCATTTCCTGTTGCATATTCTTGGGATGAACCATCAAAATCAAATGCAAAGCAACAGTCTTATATCAGTATAGCAACTACATTAGTTTTCTTATCACTATATGCATTCTTTTAGAATGTGACAAAAATAGAAAATAAAGCTAAAAATGTTAGAAGTATCCAAAGACCTAAATTCCATGCGAATATCCTACCACCATCTAATTGAGGAGCAGGCAATAAATTGAAAAACGCAAGCATTGCGTTACAATAACTAAGGTGAAAGAAAAAATCCCCTTGGAAAAATTTGAAAAATATTGCTAAAAATAAATGAACAGCAATTCCTGATAATGCTATAAGCCCGAAATGTTTTTCTTTTAATTTAGCTATTTTGAAGCCCCATCTACCAAAACTATAAGGCATTATTTCTGTTCTACCTGTTGCAACAAATAGAATTTTTGTTATAGGCTGCAATACCATGCTTATAATTCCTAAGGCAATTCCAGATGGCCATAGTTTATATGTTGCCATGCATCCTAGTTTTTTAGCAGCGAATTTATTAGCAAAAACTCTTAGTATAAAGGAAAATGTTATTATACCTAAAATGATTGCAAATAAACCACCAATATCTTGAAAAGAAAATATTACAGTTATAGTTAAAATAGAAATTGCTAAGTCTCTTAATTCAATTTTTGTGAAATATTTCATAATAATACTTTATAGATAAAGATATTTTTAGTTTTTTCGATACCTATTTATATCTTATTTTGGAATAAATATTTGGGTTATATGGCCGGTGAATTAGTTTGTTTCAACTAAATTAATTTTGTTTAGTGCTATTTCTCAAACAATTAAAATCATAGAAAATAATATTTTAAATAAGGCTGAGTTGGCAGAACGGTCATGCCCCCGGTTGCAGACCGGGTCAAGGGGGTTCAACTCCCTCACTCAGCTCTAGGTGGTTAAATGATAAAATTATACAATACACTTTCAAGAAAGAAAGAAGAATTCAAGTCAATCAAAAAAGGACAGGTTGGATTATATTCATGTGGCCCAACCGTTTACTCTTATGCCCATATAGGACATTTTAGATCATATGTTTTTGTTGATATATTGAAAAAAATCTTGAGATATAACAAATTTAAAATAAAACATGTAATGAATATAACTGATGTAGGTCATCTAACTTCTGATGCTGACACAGGAGAAGACAAATTAGAAAAAGAGGCAAGAATAGAGAAAAAAACTGTTTGGCAAATTGCAAAATTCTATACAAAAGATTTTTTTGACTCAATGAAAAAATTGAATGTTGAAAAACCAGATATAGAATGTAAAGCAACTGATCATATTCAAGATATGATTGATTTTATCAAGAAAATAGAAAAAAATGGATATACTTACAAAACATCAGATGGAATTTAATTTGACACATCCAAAATGAAAGATTATGGAAAATTAGCTCAACTTAAAATAGAAGGATTAGAAAAAGGAAAAAGAATAGATTTTGGAGAAAAGAAAAATATAACAGATTTTGCATTATGGAAATTTTCACCTAAAGATAGAAAGAGACAAATGGAATGGAAATCACCTTGGAGTGAAGCTGGTTTCCCAGGTTGGCATATTGAATGTTCTGTTATGTCAATGAAATATCTTGGAAATGTTTTTGATATTCATACTGGTGGTGTTGATCATATTCCAGTTCACCATACAAATGAAAGAGCTCAAGCAAAAGCAGTAACTGGAAAAGAATTTGTCAAATATTGGATGCATAATGAATTCGTAATGGTGAATGGAGAAAAAATGAGCAAGTCAAAAAATAATTTCTTCAACATGGATGATATTGAGAAAAAGAAATTTGATCCATTAGCATTAAGATATCTGTTTTTGACATCACACTACAGATCAAAATTAAATTTTACTTGGGAAAGTTTGAAAGCAGCTGAAAATACTTTGAAAACTCTTAGACAAAATATATTACTCTTACAAAAGCCAGACAAGAAAAAATCAAATAAAAATAAAATCAAAAAATACAATAAACAATTCTTAGATTTTATAAATGATGATTTGGACACAGCAGAAGCAATTTCATTAATGTGGAAATTGATAAGAGATGAAAAAGAAATCAATAACAAAGACAAATATAAATTGATTTTAGATTTTGACAAAGTTTTTGGATTAAATTTAGATAAAATAAAACCAACTAAAATAAAAGTTACAGAAGAAATCAAAAATTTAGTTGAAGAAAGAGAAAAAACAAGAAAAAATAAAAACTGGAAAAAAGCAGATGAAATAAGAAACAAACTTAAGAAGAAAGGATATGCTTTAGAAGATACATCAAAAGGACCAATTATTAAAAAATTATCTAAAATAAATTAATGCTTCTTTTATACTGCTAACTTCAATCATTTGTATTCCAACTTCTTTTTCAACATCAATTGTTTCTTCTATTGTTTTCATTTGGCAGATTTCTCCAAAAACTCCATCCGTGCATTCTTTTTCTTTTTTAGTTTCAACAAAGAATTTTTGTCCTTCAGGAACTAAAAAAAGAGTCATATTATTATTTTTTATTGCTTGCGCTTTTTCAGGTATTCCGCCAACTTGTACTATATTTCCATCTTCGTCTAATGATCCAGTCATCGAAACACTTTTATTTAATTTACTGTCTTCTAACACGATTATTGTTGCAATTGCCATTGCTGCACCTGCTGATGGACCTTCTATTGCTGAAGCATCTGTTCCAATAGAATAAATAATATCATATTCAGACATATCAATTCCTGTAACATTTTGTGCAACTGCTTTAGCATTTCTTATAGAATCTTGAGTGTCAGTCCAGAAAAGTAATTGATCAATATCAACTAATGTTTTTCCAGTTCCAGGCTTTGCTTCTACTGATAATGTAACTATAATACCTTCATCTTCTGGACTTACTGCAGGAACATCAATTTCTACTTTTCTTGTTGGATTTTGAACTATTACTACGGTATCATTTTTCATAAGGTCATAAATTACATTACCATAGAATAATCCATAAACTACAAAAAATGATATAATTATAATTGGAATGATTGCTAATTTTTTCATTTTATCATATTTATTTTTATAAAAATAAATGCAAAGAGCATGCCCTCAGTGGGAGCAATTTCGCTATTGGGTTTGACCAGATATCTTTCTCCATCCCGTTAACTCGCAAGCACCGAAACAAACACCTTATAACTGCTTCCTTCCGGATCTGATTCGTTCAGCGGATGATCAGCCCTGGGAGACGAGATTTCTTTGTCCAACATCTGAGCCCAATCTCAAAATTGAACCGCCTTTGGACTGTAATCCCGTCGTAAACCGGATTTACGGTAACAGAGGACCGGTAGCCCTCCGACCAGTGGCTCTTTGCAATTTAAATTTTATTTTGTTACTCTTAAATACTTTATTGAAATATGAAAACCTTAAAAAAATAATTTCAAAAATAAAAAATAGAATTTTCATGGAGTTCTTTAAGAACTGTTTCAAGCTCTCCTTGTCCATACGTTCTCAGGTTAGTTTTAACTTCTTCTATTTCTCTTTCAGGTAATAATAAAAGAAGTAGTGGATCTGAAGTCAATAAATTATATTTCCAAGGAAGCTTACTTTTACCATTATAGTGAATTAATTCTCTTTCTAAAAGATATGGATCTTTTGATTTAGGAATAGGATTAAATTTTATTAATAAATCAATTTTTGACTCTTTTTTAAAATTAAACTTATTCA
>CAYLUO010000033.1:0-4566 GCA_964386885.1 uncultured archaeon | reverse complement strand
ACATTATAAACATAAAAGAAAATTTTTTAGGGGAACAAGAATGGTAGCTGGCATTACGCTTTTTATTTTAAAACAAGGGATAAAATATAATTTGAATAAACTTTAAAAGTTATTGTGTTATAATAAAGTTAAATGGGACAGTAGCTCAATCCGGGAGAGCACACGGCTGAAGACCGTGCTGTTGTGAGTTCAAATCTCATCTGTCCCACTAAATTTAAATAAACAGTAGATAAGTGAATATTATGAAAGGAACATTGAATGAATTGAGAGTTGTCATTCCAAAAGACAAAGAGTTGGAAGAATCAGGATATGGAAAAGAACTAGGAAAGGAATTGGAGTTAAGTTTAGCTGAAGCTGCATATTTGCTAAAAAAGAAAAAAATTGAGATTGTTTCTGGAAAAAAGAAATTAAAATTCAAAGAGTTTCTAAAATATGCTGAAGAAAAAGAAAGAAACTTTCATGCAAGATTTATTGTTTATTCTGATTTAAGAGAAAGAGGATTCGTAGTTAAAACTGGATTAAAATTTGGTTGTGATTTTAGAGTTTATGACAGAGGAGTTAAAATAAAGAAAGGACGTAAGTCCTCACATGAGCACACGAAATGGATAGTTCATGCAATTCCTGAAGAATTCACATGTTCATTCCCAGAATTATCAAGAGCTGTTAGATTAGCTCAAAATATTAGAAGTGAGATGATCTGGGCTATAGTTGATTCGGAAAATGACGTGACATTTTTCTCAATAAAGAGGATTACACCTTAAATCTCAAAATTGCTCCTAATCCACCCATCTTAAAGAATTGTTCTCCTAAATCATGCTCTTTAGAAATAATTTCGACTTTGCCCTGTTTTTTCTCAACATCTTTTGCTATATCTTCAACATCTCCAATTTTATCAAAACAAACTAGAAGTATATCTATAGCACCAATTTCATTTACTTTTTTAATTTCGTCCAATCCATAAACAGCAAATCCATCATCTTTATTCAAATGAACAAAAAAATCATTTATCAATCTTGTTTCTTTTAATATTTCACTTTCTTTTAATATTTTTTCCAAAACTCCTTTTTTTATTATTTCGTTTATTCCTGCTTCAGAACTAGAATAACAATTTTCCAAAATAATTTTTTTATTATCTAATAATTTTTTGACATGTTCTTTTGCAAATCCAGGACCAGCTAAAATTATTTTTTCAACTTTATCAGAATATCTGGTTATTTCATCAGCAACTTTTTTGTAATATTCTTTCATCTTGTCTTCTTCCATTTTGTTTGAATATTGATTCTTGAAACTGGAAGCAATCTCAACTCTATTTTTTTTCAAAATTCCAAATGTTGCTTCATCATTATCAACAACCGCTATTAGAACTTGAGGCACATTGGCTTGTGCTTTTTTTAATTTTTCAATTTGATATTTTTTCCATTCTTTTTCAATTGATAATATAGTATCTATAGTTATATTCAAAGTATGATAAGAATCTAATTGTACTTCATCATTTCCTTCAATTATTTTTCCTGTTAATCTAAGATTATTAGTATTTTTTTGGAATTCTATTTTTTCAACTTCTATCTTAAGAATCATTGGTTTTTTCCCAGTTTTGATTTTCTTACCATCTCTTTCAATAAAAATACTTCTAAGAGTCCTAGATTTAACCAAATCTCCTTTTTCTATTATTTCTTTAAGATACCACAAGTCATCATTTGAAGTTATTTTGATTTGTGCATATCTTTTTGCAAAATCTGATTTTAGTATTTTCATATGTAATACCTATTTTATATTTATCAAATAACAATTTTATTAAGATGAGATGAAATATAAAGAATTAATTTTGTCAATAGCAGTAATTTTTTTAATCGTTTTTATATGGTATAATTTAATGTTTTCTCCAAATATTTTTTCAAGGTCAAAAAATGTTAAATTTTGTGAGAAAGATTCTGATTGTGAATTAAATTTATGTAGATGCGAGTGTTACACCGCTGGTTTTGGACCAAAATTAATCTGTGGTACAAATTGCCCTGCATATAATATTACTGGCTGTAAATGTGTTGATAATACATGTGTCGAAATTGGAACATATATTGTACCAGAAGGACATGGTGATATTAGATGAACAAAAGGACTATTTTTTCAATATTCATATTTTCTTTGATAATTATTTTCCTCTATTTATTTTTAAGACCTTCAGGCACTAATATTAAATTTTGTCTAAAAGATTCTAATTGTCTCTTAAGTAATTGTGGATGTAAATGTTATACTGATGGTTTTCAACCAAAATTGCTATGTGGAATGAACTGCCAGGCATATAATGTTACCGGATGTAAATGTATAAATTTTAGATGTGTTGAAATTGGAACATTTAATGGAACAGAACCAACAGAATAAATAAAACATAAAAAATATTAGTTTAAAAAACTAACAATTGTTTATGGCAGAACAAAAAATGGACGAATTTATGTTTGTTCTTCTAGCAGGACTCTTAATGATAATAGTAATGCTATTTGCATGGGGAGTTCCTGAAGAGAATGGGGAAAATGAAACTTATATAGAGGATTTTACTGGGACATTCACTGTTGGCAGTGGATTAGCAGAAGCCCCTAAAACCATGAGATTTGGTGATTTTGAAGTTAGTTATGCTTTGGGTTCAGATGAAATTGCTACAAAAGGTAATATAGAAATCAAGAGAAATATCATATCTGAAACAAAACAAAGAATAGGTGGCAGAATAGACGAAGATATGAATCTAGTGAATTCTGGCTATATCACTATAGATATATTAGACACAAATTCTGCTGGTAAATTAATAGTTAAAGTAAATGATAATACAGTATACAATGCAGTTGCATATCCAGGTAGGTTGGATATACAAGTTGACAAATCATATCTAACAGATTACAATATACTTGAAATATCAACAACTATACCAGGTTTAAAGTTCTGGTCTAGTTCAATTTATAAAATAGAAAATGTTGAATTTGGAATAAACTTTTTTGGAAATAAAGAAATGTTTGATACATTTGAACTCTATAGAAGTGAATTAGACAATCTTGAATATGGAGAAATTACTTTTGAAGTAGAAGGTCAAGAAGGTTCAGGAGATTTATTAATAAAAATAAATAATTATAGAGTTTTCAAAGGTGTTCCATCTCATGATTTCTCAGAAAAATTCTATAAATATGATGTCGGTTTGATAAGTGGATATAATACAATAGCATTCTCATGTGACAAAGGAGTTACTTATGACTTAGATGATGTTGAATTATATATATTTTATAAAGAAGAAGAATATGAAACAAGAACATTCAGTTTTAAAGTAACAAGTGGTGATTATAAGAAATTGAAATCTGGTGACAAAGGAAAAATAAAATTCTATATAGAAGATTGTAATTATGACGGAGATTTGAAATTATATACAACCGATGTTAGTAAAGACAGACATAATTTAGTAACTATAGATGATTATGAAGAAGAGGAATATAAGACAGTTTATTTTGATGAAAATGATGTTGATATAGGAACAAATAAATTAACTTTTGAAGCTACTGATGAAGGAATATTTACTTTAAGCAATTTAGAAATTGAAATTTAGACCATAAAAATTAATCTTAAAAGATCTCTTATTCCTGTTGATAATCCTAGAATAATAATTATTAGTTTTATGAAACTGTTCAATTGTTTGTCTTTTGAAAATTTGTCTATAAGATATAATATTGAAACTACAACAGCAAACTTTACAATAACAAAAGAATAGATATGATTTGTTAAATTAATTAAAAAATTTGGTAATACATGTTGCTCTGAATAACCAAAAAAATATAATGCTACAAAAGTTATATTTGCATCAAACATTTGGGCAAAAGTAGCGAATTTGTTTTCTAATGACCAGGGTAAGAATTTTAATAAAAGTAGCCATGGAATTAAAAATAATAAAATATAAGCAGGACCAAGAAAATTAAGATATTCTATTTGGTATAGTGGGTATATTATAAGAAGAATTCCTATTGCAAACATTAGTTTATGATATGGAATTTTCTTTTTTTTCTGAATAAAATTCGTGATCAAAAGAATTGAGAATGTGATAGAAAATATTAGGATGTATATAAGTGGTGTTGTGAATAGACTTCCTCTTAGTATGTAAGCGTCTCTAAGAACCCTTAATGAACTTCCTAATATTATATATGGAATTACAGCAAAAATCAGTTTTTTATCGATTTTTATCTTTAGTTTTTTCAAAGTGAGAAATATAATGTAAACTGCTGCTACTAGAATAATAGCATAAACAGACGTGTTTACTATATTATATCCTGATGTATTCACAAAATAGTTTGAAAAAAACTCTTGCATAAAAGAATATTATTTTATAAAACTAAAAAATACTTATGAAGAATGAAATTATAGTTGTTTTTTTGGTTGCTATTATATTTATATCAGGGTGTATAGGTCCCAGTGAAGATATAGGATATGAAGATAATGCTATAAAACTAGAAAATTTTTTAATACAGAAACAAGTCAGACCTGGAAAAACAGTATTTATTGATTTTTCTGTTGTAAATCATGTTGAAAATCCTGTAG
>CAYLUO010000032.1:0-4694 GCA_964386885.1 uncultured archaeon | reverse complement strand
CAAAATCATCACCAGATGTAGAAACATATGGTGCTGGATATTATTATTATCTAACCAATACAACTGGAGGGGCAAACTATACTAAAAGAGAATTACTAATACCATTGAATATTAACTATGGAACTCTAAATGTAACTATAATTTCTCCAGCAAATGGAACATCTCATTATAGAGGATCTAGTGTAACTCTAAACGCAACAATACAAGATCAAAATGGTGATACAGTTTCAGGAACAACAGTTGAATGGTATAATACAACAAATAATATAAATACAGGAGAAACTGGTTCATGGACAGTGCCAATTGCTCATGCTATAAGTTCTGAAACTATTACATGTAATGCAACAGATGTAAATTACACAACAGGAGAAGATTCTGTTATTATAAATATATTAAATAATTTACCAGTAGTTGGAACTCCAACTTATAATGTAACGCCAGCAGAAATTTATCAAGGAGATGATATAAGAATTAGTTGTAGTGTAACAGATACTGAAAATACTGCAGCTCAATTAACTGTTAATGTTTCTATACTAGATCCAAACAATGCTTGGTCTAATACATCAGCAACTGGAAATATAGGAGATACATTTTATAGAGATTATGATAGTACAGGCTCATCACCAATAGGAACATATACTGCAGTTTGTACAGCTGTAGATTTAGATTCAGGATTTACAGAAGGATCTACATCAACATTTGTTGTTTATGTAAATGGAACAATCACTATAAATCTAAATGCAACAACAGTTTGGTGGAATGAAGGTTTACATATAAGTGGTCAGGCAAACAGAAGCACTGGTGATCCTATAGCATCATCAGATGTGAATATAACTGTTGACTCATCTACAGTTTGTTCAGGAACTCAAACAAATGTTAATGGAGCATATAGTTGTGACTTTTCAGCACCAGGCGCTATAGGAGATTATACAGTTACTGTTAGAACATCAGACCCAGACACAGGAATATTGATAACAAACTCAACATTATTATATGTAAAAGCAACTTATGGCGACACATCAACAGAACAAGAACAAGCAGAAAATGTTGGATGTTATGAAATACCACAAATAATCCAGAATCCTGATGGAACTGTTAAGAAAGTAATGGTTAGAGTTTGTGTTTGGAAGTAAACAAATTTATTTTGATGATAATATTATCTTAATTATCAATGTCGAAATACTGATATTTACATATTTTTCAGTATTCTCCAAACCGATAAATTTATATATCAGTTGATACAAAAATATATCATATGTTACAACAATATACTACATATCGTATTCTACGCCTATTTTTTGATTATCCAACAAAACATTTCCAGTTGAGGGAAATTTGCAGGGCTCTTAAGCTTGGTATGCCATCGGTAAGAAACCATATTAAAAAATTAGAAAAAGCAGGGTTCATCAAAAAGGAAAAGAAAGGGACTTATGGAAGTTATGTCTCAATGAGAAATGAATTATTTAAAGTATACAAAAAATTTGACATACTAATCAGAATTCACGAATCTGGGCTAGTAAATTTTCTTGCAGATAATTTCCTGCCAGATGCTATCATTTTATTTGGTTCAGCTTCTAGGGGAGAGGACATAGAAAGTAGTGATATAGATTTACTTATTATAGCAAATGAAAGAAAAGTTAATCTAAAAGTTTTCGAAAAAAAGCTGAACAGAAAGATTACACTTCACTTTGAACCAACAATTTCTGAAATTCCAAAAGAATTATTAAATAACATAATCAACGGAATTGTGATTTATGGTTATTTTAAGGTGTTCTGATGAAAATATGGGAAGAAGCACAAGATGAAATAAGAAAAGTTAGGCCAGATAATGAAATGGCCAGATCTATACTTAAAATGATTAAAATCAGATTAAAGGAAGTAGAAACTAAGGATAGAGTAAAATTCACTTCACTTGTGGTAGAAGATTACTATGAAATAATCAAGGAAGGAATAACAGCTTTGATGGCGATAGATGGATATAAAACACTGAGTCACGAAGTTTTAGTAGGATAT
Source organism: uncultured archaeon (assembly GCA_964386885.1). Lineage (GTDB taxonomy): Archaea > Aenigmatarchaeota > Aenigmatarchaeia > CG10238-14 > CG10238-14 > JAFCEW01. Next base: position 2,681 of record CAYLUO010000032.1, on the reverse strand, counting down.
TTAAAGAAATCCTTTCCTCAATTTTCTGATTCTGAGATATTTTTGATAGATCAACTAAGACAATTGAGGAATAAAATAGCTTACAAAGGCTTTTTTGTCAACCCAGATTTTCTTATAAGAAACGAAAAAAGAATACAAGAAATTATAGCAAAGTTTCTACAGTTTCTAGAAAATAAGTTGAACAAAGATATTAAACCAAAATAACATCTCATGCCTGTATTGTAATTCAAGACAAACTCGAGACCATTATATGTAAAAAATAATCCAGAATCCTGATGGAACTATCAAGAAAGTAATGGTTAGAGTTTGTGTATGGAAGTAAATAGAAAAGTTTAAATATTTAACATTATATGTTAATATTTAACATTAGAGGTTAATGAATGAAAACTAAAAAATTTGTGATTCCATTAACTGAAAATGATGTATTAGATATTAAGTTGACAATACAGAAAAATCAAATAATTGGATTTGCATTAAATTTCAGATCTCGGATTAGTGAAGTTTGGTATGCAATTTATAGAGTTGATACAGCACATGGATATTTACATGAGCAAAGATTTTGGATCAATCCAGAACCTATACATTTACCAAGATTTGAAGGAATGTCCATAAAATATTTGTTCAACTTTTTTATTGATGAGATAAAAAAGAATTGGAAAAGATATAGGAATTATTATGAAGAAAAGATGAAATTTAGGTGATATTATGAAACAAACAGAAGAAATTAAATGGGACACAATAAAGAGATTTTTTGATAATGTATTTGAAAATCCAAATGCATTTCCCGACAATACAGTGATATTTACTTGGGATGAAAAAGAACTAAGTAGACTTTTTACTAAAGAAAGATTAAGATTGATAAAAACAATCAGAGAAAAGAAACCTAAAACTATAAAGAAATTAGCAGAAAAATTAGATAGAAAATTATCTGCTGTATCTAGAGATTTGAGTATATTAGAAGGGCTTGGAGTTATTAAATTAGAAAAGAAGGGAAGAAAAGTTAAACCCATTATAATAAAATCAATTCTTATATTTCCTTTAATTAGCATAAAACCAAAGACTATAGAACAATATGAAGCGCAAAAAATAAGGCTATAGATAAAAATTAATAAATATTGTGAAATAATTAATATGGCCACAAAATAAAGAGATTCAGTATTTGTTGAAACATTTGGAGAAAGTCCCTTAATAAAGGTCTTAGATTTTTTTATAACCTTTCCAAGTTTTGACTATTCAAAAACACAAGTAGCAAATGAAATAGGAATATCAAAAATAACAATAGATAAGATATGGAAAAACCTCATAAAAATCCAAATAATAGTCAAAATAAGATCAATGGGAAATGCAGAATTATACAAATTAAATACAGAAAATCCAAGAGTAAAAATATTAATGAAAATAGCAATAGAATTAGCAGATAGTTATTTCAAAGAGACAAAACAAAAAGTACCAATACGTATTTAATTATTTATAATAGAAGTAATTTTTTAAGACAAAAAGACATCTTAATAATATGAAATATATTTTTGTTTTCTTGATTTTTCTTTTAGTAATTAGTATAGCTTTAGCACAAGATACTAATCCACCAGTTTTATCAGATCCTTATCCTGAAGATGGAAGTTATATTTTGGGTGGAGACAGAACATTTTCAATAAACATAACAGAAGATAATCTTGATCAAGCAACAGTAAAATTATATATAAAATCAATAGATTCTCCAGACTGGGATACTTATAATTTAAATTGTATTGATAGAGGAATATGGTATTGTTCTAAAACAATATCTTTAGATATAGTTGGTTCAGATACAATAGAACAATTTTATTTTGAATCAAATGATACATATGATAATTATGGAAATTATGGTAATTCAACAAATCCTTTACAAACTACATTAGATATAAATCCACCAAAAATAATATTTGATAATCCTTTAAATGATAGCTGGGTTTCGTCGACAGAAACAATAAATCTAGATGTAGATGATGCATCTTCTGGAGTTAATGAAACAACAGTAAAATATTCTTTTGATAATTCAACTTGGCTTACAATGGATTCTAATTATGAATCAGATTGGGACACTACAACATATAATAATAATGAAACAGTCGCTATATATGCAAAAGCATCTGATGTTCTTGGAAATATAAATTATACTAGCATAAATACAACTGTTGACAATGAAATTCCATCTTTAACTATAACATATCCTATTACAAATCAAACATTAAGTGGAATAGTAAATCTAAAAATAAATGCGAAAGACTCTTATTCTGGAATAGATTCTTCAAAGACAAAATATACAATTGAATCAACACAAAGAACCATGGATTGTACTGGTGATCCTACTGATTATGAATGTGATGAGTATTTAGATACTACACAATTTTCAGATGGAGGTTATACAATAATATTTTATGCCTATGATGAAGCTGATAATTTAAATCAATCTTCAGTTTCAATATACATAGATAATACACGTTCTTCAGCCTCATTTACAAATCTTGCTGATAACAGTTATGTTAGAGATATAGTCACTATATATACAAAAATTTCAAATCCTACTGATGAACTTGGAGATGTAAATTTTAAATGGACAACAACTGGTTCAGCAAGTGACTGGCAAAAAATGACATGTGATTCAAATTATAACTGTTCCATAAGTTGGAATACAAATGCTC
>CAYLUO010000031.1:0-4737 GCA_964386885.1 uncultured archaeon | reverse complement strand
TTGATAAATTCAAGGATTAATTCGAGAGGTCATTAGAACGCCTAAATTACGAGTATGCAGAGGAAATGATTTGGATAGGCGATGGCGACAGACACGGTCTGTTTTTATATTTCAAAATTCATTCTGTAAAGAAAAATTATAATGGATTAAAACGTATGAAAAATAATAGGAAGCAATGCTTCCTGGATACGAAGATTGTATGAATCATACATGGCTGATAGTGATTTTTTGATTTTGGATTATTAGTGTGAATCACACTCATATTTTTTCGATTTGCTTTACTGAAATGTAAAATTTTCTATTTTGTAATGCAGGTCAAAATAAAAACACTGCAATGCAGTTCATGCGGTTCAACACCTGCATTCTCTTGCAGATGCTTACTTTGGCGAATCTGATAGTCAGCAAAAGAAAAAATTTACCAGCAGTGGCTGGTTTCTATTTTAACTTGTGTTGCATCTGTGTAAATTTTTCTATTTTGTAGAAAATTATATCAAAAATTCAATTATTTTTTCTTGTAACCAAAAAGTTTGCTGTATTTTTTATGGTCTAGTATCTCAAGTACAAAACAAATTATATCAAGTTCACTTCCTTTTACAGTGTAGATCATTCTCCAATAATCAGTCAAATCAACTTTCCAAAGGTTTGTAACAGGAAATTTCTTTGGAATCAGACTCTTTTTCATCTGAATCCCATATTGTGGATTTTGTTTTAATAATACCACAGCTCTTTTAATAGACCTGAATAATTGTTGATTTCTAGAATTTTTTATACCTTTTCTTTGTTCTTCTCCGGCTATTTTGTTGAGTCTTTCAAACTCTCCAGCAGCATTACTGATAAATTTAACTCTTATTGGTTTCTTCATAATTCTATCTCTTTGCTCTTATCTATTAATTTCAAGAATTTTGGATTATTATTTTCAATCCAAACAATACCTTTTTTTCCAATCAAAACAGAACCTTTGCTCTCAAGATAAGCTAAAATAATTCTTAGTGTTTGATCCATAATTTTTCTTGGTAATCTTCTTTTCAGCTCTTCTAAAGAAATAGCTAATTCGGCTTCTTTCAGAACATCTTCTACCATAAGGACTGTCTTTAGAGTAGGCCAGTGATGAATAACCTTGGTAATTTGTATATTTATGTATTTTCCACTTATTGGTTTAGAAACAATTTTTTGAGACATATATATCACTAATGACTATACATATAAGTTTATATGTATTTATATTTAATCTTTCCAGTATAATGAAAAATTAAAATCTCCTTATAATATGAAAAAACAATTCATTATAATTTCTATTTTGTAGAAAACATCAAAGAATAAAAATATGATAGTTATATTTAATTTATGGCAGATCCTTATCTTGGTTCAGAAAAATTACCTGAAATTTGTCTTAAAAAAGGTATAGGTATAGAAGATATACCAGATCTAATTGAATTAAGTCCAAAATATAAAGAATTATATAATAAATGTAATAGTTGTTTTGTTGGTCCTTTCCATGATTTCTTCCGCCATTTCTATCCAGTTTATAAAATTTTGAAAGAAGATTATATAACACAACCAGAAGAAATAAAAATGAAAAATGCATTAACTGCCTTAACTGAAAAGAAAGATATGATTTATTTTCCAGTTAGTGCTCATCTTATTTCTATAGGAGCATCTCTTTCTAATGAATATGTTAAGAAAAAGATGCCTCAGAATTTAAAAAATATTTTCACTTATGCAGAATTTTTAGAAGAATGTGAAATCAAAGACTTGTTCAAAGAAGTTATTGATGAATTAAAACGTTTTGATAGATGTCTTAAATATAAGATTAGAGATATGAAAATGGCAGAAAACAAAAAAGTTGAAATACAATTTAAAGACGTGAGAAAATTATATAGTGAAATGCTTTTAGGTTTAGGTGTTCCAGTGTATAGACCTATAGGACAAAAAACACTCCTAGAGTTATAGATAAAAAGTTTACTGTTCTAAATTATAGACATGTCTGGAAATAATGTTCAATGGAAAAGCGGAAATTTCAATGAACAAAAGTTAAAGGAATTTCCTAAATATCTTAATGACCTTCTTAATGTTTTGTATAATGCTGAAATAGATGGAAAAGAATTAAGATCAAATCAGTTCACATTAGATAATGTTGTATCAGATGAATTTATAAAAAAATATCATGTTCCTATTGTTGCAAAAGAATTGGTTCATTACAGATTAGATGCTCTAGTTAGAGATGGAATATTAGAAAAGACAACAATAGATAAAGAAGAATTTTATAGATTTAAAAAAGATGTTATTGAAAAAGTTGAAACGCATCTTAAAAATATTTATAAAGATTTTTATAAAAATAAAAATTTATAATTTTATATTGTAAATATGCCCACAGATTATCCTTATAAATATAAATTTAAAAAAGGTGATCCACGATTTATCAAAGAGCTTGCCAATACTTTATATTATAAAAAAGAGAGAGAAACATTTACATTAGCTGATATCTATGATATGTCATCTTTTTTAAAAAAAGATTATGATATTGATGATTTTGAAGAATTTATTGATTATGCACTAGTTTGCCTAGTTTCACGTAGAATATTAAAAAAGGAGAAAAATGGTTTATATTATACTTTTATAGAACCAGATTCTAAAAAAAAGAAAAGGATATAAAATTAATTTTCTTTTATCAATATATAGTGTAATAAATGAAAAAATGTCCTGAATGTGGTAATTATATGAGACAAATAGGTAAAATTCCTTATTGCTTAGATTGTGATATTTCATATGATTCTAATAGTAAAAAATTAAGTTATGTTCCTGAGAAAATAAAATATTTAGATTGGGCTTATAAAAGACATAAAATAACAAATCGTGTTTTGAAATATGTTATAAAAAATCAAAATTTAGAATTGGATAAAGAAAAATTGATGAAAAAAATAATTATATACGAAATGGGTCGTTAATAGTTAAAAATTAATATTCTACTGTTTAATACTAACTTATGATGCCAAAGAAAGCAATTGATATAAAATTTAATGATTTTCTTGATAAAACATTTAAACAATATAATGAACCGTCTTTACGAAATGATATCCTTATAATAAAGGAAAAGGTAGGATATGAATTCAATGCTCAGCAAAAAGAATATACTAAAAAATTATTAGGATATATTTTTGAACAAGCTGAGAGAAAAGCAGAACAAAATCCAAAATATATTGATAAAGTTAATAATCTAATTGATAAAGCTGAAATATATCTTGAATCCTTAAATCAATAAATTTTACTTACTTTCACTAAAAAGTGAAACATTTATATATAACAAATTCTAAAGAATGAAACATGAAAAAAGAAAGAATTTTCAGAGAAATATTGGAAAATTTCAAAAAGAAAAATATATTTTTTCAGAATGAACTATCGAAAAATTGCAATATCTCAATTGGGTTAGTCAATAAAACAATTAAAACATTGGAACAACTTGGTTGTATACAAATAAAACAAAGAGGATTTACAATAATAAATCCGAAAAAAATATTGCTTTACTGGGCTTCTATAAGGAATTTAAACAAAGATATAATTTATCAGACATTTTCAGATAAATCTATAATAGAAATTGAAAAATCAATGCCAGTTTGTATATTTACTGTATATTCTGGATTCAAATATAAATTCAAAAATATTCCTTCTGACTATTCAGAAGTATTTGTCTATGCTGATAAAGAGGAAATTGAAAAAAGATTTCCAAAAAATAATAAAAAACCAAATATATTTGTTCTTAAATCAGATGAACATCTTAAAAAATTTAAACAAATAGCAATATCTCAGTTATATGTAGATCTTTGGAATATTAACACATGGTATGCACAAGAATTTTTAAAATCTTTGGAGGAGAAAATGCATGGAATTTTGGAATGATATTGCAACTGATAAAAGTTGGGAAGTTTTAATAGAGCTAACAAAAAAATATGATTTTATAGTTATAGGTGGGTGGGCTTCATATTTGTTAACAAAAACTATTAAATCAAAAGATATAGATATTATAGCTGATTTTGATGCACTAGGGAAATTTAAAATTAATTTTAGACTTAAAAAAAATATTCATCTAAAAAAATATGAATTTATAAAAGATGAGATATCTGTTGATGTTTACATTCCCTATTTTTCTAAATTAGTAATTCCTATTGAAGATATAATGAAAAATACTACTATAATTGAAGGAATAAAAATAATCAAACCTGAAATTTTATTAATATTAAAACAACAGGCAGAATTTGAAAGAAAAGATTCAATAAAAGGACTAAAAGACAGAGTTGATATACTAAATATTCTTATAAATAGTGATATCAAATTGAAACAATATTTTGTTTTAGTTAAAAAATATAAACTTAAAAAATATCCAGAAAGATTAAAAAATATAATTCAGACATCTAAAAAAGAATTTGAGTATTTAGGCATAAAAGACCCAAGAAAAGTAAAATTAATTAAAAAAGATTTGATTGATAAAATTAGAAAATTATTGATTTAATTAACAAATATCGAATAACTCTATTTTTCATTCATCCGATACATCTAATCCTAATTGTTTTTCAACTTGAGAAAGTGTATAAAATTTCCCTGCTTTTATTTCTGCACGTGCTTTTTCTACTTCTTTTATTGTTTGTTTATTGAGTTCTTTATTGTTGTCCATCAGATTGCCTCTTCATATTTTATTCAAACCAATAAACATTTAAAATTAACAATTAAAATTCTAACAGATAT
>CAYLUO010000030.1:0-4969 GCA_964386885.1 uncultured archaeon | reverse complement strand
GACCTGGTTTTATAGAATCAAGATATGCAATTCCTTGTGAAAAAATTGGTTTTATATCTTCTGATTCTGATGAAAAGGTTGCAGTTACTTTTTTTGCTTCACCTGTTCCAACATTTTTTAAAGTTACTAAAAGATTTGATTGGCCACCAGGATTTATTTTAATATCACTGGAAACATCTAATATTCTTAATTCTGGAACACCTTGAACAACCACATCTAAATCTTTTATAATTCCTGCTGATTTTCCTTCATAAAAAATATATAATGGTATTTTATATGTTCCTGAAACTGCAGAATTGTCAACAAATAATTTATATTTTACAATTCTACTTGATCCACCATTTATAATATTTATATTTTTCGTTGAACTTTCTAAAAGCGAAAATGGAAGTGATGGTTTTAGATCTAGAACCAAATCAGATATTTGTTCGTTTCCTGAATTAGAAATTTCTATAGATATTGTAACTTCATTACCAGGTTCTATTGGATAGGGATCTGTAAAAATAACTTGTGCACTTACATCAGGCCCTAAAATTTCTATACCTTTTACTAAAAAAGGAATCATAAGTAAAGCTAAAATTGAAAATATAATTTGTTTTTTCATATTATTTTACCATCCTTTATATTTATCTTTCTTTCTGCTACTTTTGCAATGGATTTATCATGTGTTATTATAACAAAAGTATAGCCCTTAACATTTAAATCCTTCATTATTTTTATAATTTCTTGACCAATTTTAGTATCAAGGTTTCCTGTTGGCTCATCTGCTAATATCAATTTTGGATCATTTGCCAATGCTCTTGCTATAGCAATTCTTTGTATTTCTCCACCAGATAATTGACTTGGTCTATGATTTAGTCTGTGGCCTAAGCCTACCATTTGTAAAAGTTTTGTTGCTCTTTGTTTTGACTGAGATTTACTCTTGCCTCCAATTCTTAAAGCAATTTCAACATTTTCCAAACATGTTAATGCAGGAATTAGATTGAATTGTTGAAATACAAAACCTATTTTTTCTCTTCTTATTTGTGCCAATTGCTCTCTTGATAATTCTGAAATATCTTTTTCTTCAAAAAATACTTTCCCAGAAGTTGGTGTATCTAAACATCCTAAAATATGTAATAAAGTTGACTTACCAGAACCTGAAGGACCTGTTATAGTTGTGAATTCTCCTTCTTTTATTTTAAGGTTTATTCCATGCAATACTTCTAGTTCATTTTCTTTTCCTTTGTTATATGTTTTTACTAAATTTTTTGTTTCTATTAAATTCATTTTAATCACTTTTTGATTTTGCCTTTAATTTTTTTAAATAGTCGGCTACATCTTTTGCTGTTAGACCACCGAAAATTCCATAAATCCAATTAAACAATTGAAGATTTTTTGGTTCCCATGGAAGTCCTGTAGGAAAATTTTCCCAAAGTTTATGTGAAAGACCGTAATTTTGAATTCCTGTTAAACCACCTATAGCAATTATTGTTCCAGGCATTCTAGCTAAATATTTTATTTTTCCTTTAAGTTTTTCTCCTTTAAAATTTTCAAAAAATTTCTCTGATAAAGCTCCACCTACACCGCCAGGAACTATATAATTAACTATTAACTTCTCTATAAGATTTGGAGATGTATATTCAGTTGCTGGTAATTGTGGTATACCTGGTAGTGTGGGATCTCCTGTCAAATAACGGTATAAAACTGGTAATCCATAAACTGTTGCGCCAATACCTATTAATTTCCAAGTTCCTTTGTCTTTCATGGTTTTATCCAATGCATAAAGAGCTCTAGAGTTTAGAAAATTAAATTCATACAATTTTTTTGTTAATTTATTGAAATTCATTTTAATCACTCATACCTCAAAGTTTGAACCGGATCTAAATTTGCTGCTTTCCATGCAGGATATAATCCTCCTATTACACCTAAAAATACAGCAAACCCCAAAGAACCTATAATTAAACCAGGTGTTACTCTTGCAGCTGCTAATCCTTGAGATAATGTTCTTATACCAAAACTTCCTGTTGATCCTATTAACACACCTATAATTCCACCTATGAGAGCTATTATAATTGATTCAGTAATTATCTGGAATAAAATAAATTTTCTAGTTGCACCAATTGCCTTCATTATTCCAATTTCTTTTCTTCTTTCTGTAATTGACATTATCATTGTATTTGCTACTCCTAATCCTCCGACTAAAGCTGCTATGCCTGCAATTCCTAATGTAAAGAATTGTATCTGATCAATTATCTTTCCTACTTGTTTTGCAAGTTCTTCAGTAGTTACAGCAGTTACACCATCAACAGAATCTTCTATTGCATTTGCCACATCTTCTGCATCTTTAACATCTTCAGGATATACAATTATAAGAGAATAATCATCTCTTTCCAAAAGTTCTTTAGCAGTTTCCAATGGCATCAAAACACCAGAATCTACACCAGGATCACCATATTCTTCATAAATTCCTTTTACCTCTAAGTCTGTTCCTTCTATATCTATTGTATCTCCAACATCCAAATCAAATAATTCAGCAATAGTATAACCAATAATAGCAGCATCAGTATCATCTTCTTCTAACCCTTCTCCATCTTCATATTCAACTAATCCTGCAGTATATAATTCTTCTTTTCCTGGTTCTATACCAATCTCATATAGAGTAGGCATACCAAACATACTTGTTTCACCTAAATACCCACTTTCCATTATTATCAGTGCAGATTCCTTGACTCCATCAGTATTTATTATTTCTTGTGCTGTTGATTCTGATATTCTGCTCTCAGACATAACAGTAAGAAGAGAAGCACCTGTTTCTTGATAAACCATTATTTGTCCACTAACTTGTTCCAATTGTTCTTCTACCATAGCTTTAAGTCCAGAAGATATAGATCCTAAAGAAACTATTGCTGCAATACCAATTGCAATGCCCACAATAGTTATAATTGTCCTACTTTTTTGACGTAAAATGTTTTTTATTGCTAAATCTATCATATTATCTGTGAAGTATAGAATAGAATTAAAAATTTAAGTTTGTAATTATTAACATGGATTTCAAAAATCACTACACTGAAAAGAGAATAATTGACCTAGATGAGATGGATTCTAAGGTAAAAATAATGGGATTTCTTGTTGATAAAAAAGAAAATACAATAGTTTTGGATGATGGTAGTGGAAAGATTAAAATATTTACAGATGCAACAAATGTAATAGATAATCTAAATATCAATCAGTTTATCAGAATATTTGGTTCTATTATACCAGTAGAAAATGATATTGAGATAAGAGCTGATATAGTACAAGATTTATCTGGTTTAAACATAGATTTGTTTAAGAAAACTAAAGAACTGTATAATAAATTGGAGGCGTGATTATGTTCAAAGCAACAATGAAAGATCCTAGTTTACTACGGGATTCTATATCAATAGTAGGAGAATTAATAGATGAAGGAATTTTTAAAATAAATAAAAATGGATTGTCTATAACTGCAGCAGACAGAGCAATGGTTGCTGTTGTTGATTTAAGACTACCTCCACTAATATTTGATGATTTTAAAGTCGAGAATGAAGAAAATATAGGAATTAATATAACGAATTTTGTTAGTGTTCTAAAAAGAATAAAACCAAATGATTCTTTGACTTTAGAACTAAAGGAGAATAAATTACATGTTAATATGAAAAATACTTCTTCTCGTAGATTTGTTATTCCACTTATAGATATTTCAAGAGAGGAAATACCACCAATAGATAAATTAGATTTCAAAGCAAAATTAAAATTAAAATCTGATGTTTTGAAAAGCGGCATAGAAGATGCAGATATAGTAAGTGATTCTATTGTATTCACATCTGGAACTGATATATTTAACATGAAAGCAGATGGAGACATAAGCACAAGTGAACTAACATTAGAAAAAGGTGATAAATCTTTGCTTGAATTAAATTCTATGTCTGAAGTAAAAGCAAGATATCCATTGGAATACCTGAAAAAAATAATGAAAGCATCTAAACTTGTTGACGATATAAAAATTCAATGGGCAAAAGATTATCCAATGAAAATGGATTTTGTGGCTCCAGATCAGATTAGTTTGAGTTTTGTTCTAGCGCCAAGAGTTCAAGAAGATTAAATTACTCCTCTTTCCCTTTTTAGATTTTCTAGAAATAAATGATACACTGGTAGACTTATTTTATTTTTGAAATCAACTTCTAGAGTTGCTATATTTTCAAATTCTTGTGCATTTAGAATTTTTCTTATTATTTCTCTTCCATCAGTAGTTATTTCATTTACTTCTTTGAAATTTGATTTTTTATATCTTGAAGTTGTTATTCTCAGGATTTTGTCTATATTATCTGCTAATATACTCTTGTATCCATGTAAGAAATTAGCTCTAGTTCTAAATGCATTCATTTCTCTTTTAACATAATTTATTCTGTTTTTCAAACTAGCATCTATGTCAGACATTAAAAGTCCATCACAAAAATTACCTAAAAATCTTTTTGTATCAAATAATTCTTCAGTTGTAATACATAATCCAACAGGTTTCATATCACGAATGGTTAATGGCATAATATCACCTAATAAAATTATTGTTTAAAAATAAATAAATACATGTTATAAATTAAGTGATGAAAATGATAAGGAGTCCAATACTTGTATTATTAGGTCACGTAGACCATGGCAAGACTACTCTAGCCGACAGAATAAGGGGTACTAGTGTTGCTTCTGGCGAATCTGGACTTATAACACAACATGTTGGTTCTAGTTATGTTCCTGCTGATATTATAAAAAATATTTGTAAAGATCTGTTAAAAAAATTCAAAATAAAATTAACAATACCTGGCTTACTTTTTATAGATACTCCTGGACATGAAGCATTTACTACTTTAAGAAAACGTGGTGGGTCTATTGCTGATCTTGCTATTCTTATAATAGATATAAATGAGGGGATCAAACCGCAAACAATTGAAAGTATAGAATTTCTAAAACAATTCAA
>CAYLUO010000029.1:0-5341 GCA_964386885.1 uncultured archaeon | reverse complement strand
CAAGCCATTTATGTTTTCCTAATTTCAATTCTAAATCAGTTCCATTTCTAGATGTGATTCTTGCATTTTTTGCTTTTTTAACATGTTTTAGCATAATTTTGCATAATTTATCTACTTTATTGTAATTTGCAGTTAAACCTCCTTTTTCAAAAGAAAATTTAGTTACATTAGGCATAGATGCAATCCTTACTTTTTTGGATGCGTTTCTAACAGCTTTGGTATGTGTTAGAGATTTAGAAGTGGTTATAAAAATAATATCATATTTTTTTATTAGATCTGCTATTTTTTTGTTTGGCTCTTCTCCATCATGTTTTGGCGTTTTTATGATTTTAATATCAACATTATCTGTTATTTCTAAAGATTCTCTATAAAGTGCTAATGGTATTGAATTATGCATTTTTTTGTCAGTCAGAATTAGGACTTTTTCATTTGGTTGTATATTCATACATTGTCTTACTGCAATTCTAGCCCCTTTTAACAATGACATAATAAAATATAGAATTACTATTTACTAAAACCTTATTAAGCTTGATTTTTAACTTATTTGAAGTGTTAAAGTGAATTTAGAATTTTTAGGCGCTTGTAAAGAAGTAGGAAGATCTGGTATTCTAATTGACACCGGAACTGAAAAATTTGTTCTAGACTATGGAGTCAAAATAGATGGAAAACCAAGTCTTTATCCTAAAAAAGTTCATGCCAAATTAGATGGTATTTTTTTATCACACGCACATTTAGATCATGTTGGAGCATTGCCTGTTTTATATAAATACGGTCAAAAATGTAGAACATATGGAATAGACATAACAAAACAACTTACAAGAATGCTTTTAAAAGATTCCATAAAAATAGCAAAAGCAGAAAACCAAACTCCAATGTTTTCTGAAAGAGATGCTTCAATCGCTCTAAAACATTTTAAGTCAGTAAATTACAAAAAGAGATTCAATATAGGAAAAACAAGAATAACGTTTTTTGATGCAGGACATATTCCTGGTTCTGCCATGATATTATTAGAAAATAAAGGAAAAACTCTATTATATACTGGTGATTTTAATGTTTCTAATACGCGCCTCTTAAAAGGTACAAGGTTGGAGGATTTAGATAATATAGATACTCTTATAATGGAAAATACTTATTCTGACAGAGAACATCCTGATAGAAGAAAAGAAGAGTTAAGATTTGTTGATTCAATTAGAGCAACATTAGCAAATGATGGTATTGCTGTTCTTGCTTCGTTTGCTATATCAAGAGCACAAGAAATGATTCTTATATTAGATGATTTTGATATAAAATATCCTATTTATGTAGATGGAATGGCACAAAAAGCAACAGATATAATAAACAAACATCCTGGATTGCAAAGAGAATATAATAAACTAGAAAAAGCAATGCAAAGATCAAATATAAATTATATAAAACATGCATCACAGAGAAAGAAAATATTAAAAAAGCCTTGTATTATATTAACAACAAGTGGTATGTTATCTGGTGGTCCTGTTGTTTGGTATATTAAAAAATTACATGAAAGACCAGAATCTTCCATATTTTTAACAGGATTTCAAATACCAAATACAGAAGGTGATATTCTAATGAAAACAGGAAGATATACACATGAAGATATGGATCTAAAAGTTAAAATGAATGTTAATAAGTATGATTTTAGTGCTCATGCATCTCATTCTGAATTAATAAAAACAATAAAAAAAATAAATCCTAGTCAAATTTTTTGTATGCATGGAGAAAAAACCGAAAAATTTGCAGATGAGTTAAGACAAAATGGGTTTGCTGCTGAGGCTGCTGAATTAAAAAATTATGAGTTATAGGATTAACTACCATATGGTGACTAAATAATACAAATCTTTATATAGTATTACTATATAATAGTGACACATGGAATTACAACCTAAAAAGATAATTGACATATGCACTCCACATTACAATCAGTGGAAACAAAAAGCATATGATGCTCTAACAGAACAAGAAAGAAAACAATCATTAGATAAAGCATTTTTCTGGTTAGAATTACAAAATAATCTTTTAATTTTATGGACTATTGAAAATACTCATAAAGAAGATCCAGTAGTTCAAAAACATGTTTTGACAGCAAGAGAAAACATTAACAAGAAAATAGCTCAATACGCATCAGAACTTTTAAATGATAATTAATGATCCTTTGGCATTTCTACATTAAAACCCATTTTCATTAAGCCAACTTTCATTCTTAGAGGAGGCTGATTTTTTAAAGTAACTGTTTTTAGCTTTTTTTCTCTTTTTATTCTTTTACATCTTTTCAATAATGCTTTTTTATCTTTTGTCATATACATATGGAACACCCTATAAACATTAAAGGAGTATTTTATAATTCGTTTTCTGAGTTATTAAATATTTTTATATGCTTTACCATATATATGTAGGTGATTTAATGAAATGGTTTGAGAATAAAATCAAAAAAATGGGCATGTGGGATATATCATCATTAAAGCTTAGCTGCATGTTTTTTGGTTTGTTTGTAGCAGCATATATTCCATTATACGTTGATGTATATAGATGGTATATTTTTGCATTGTTCATATTATTTGCTTTGAAACCAGCATTTAAGCTATTCAAGAAATAAACTGTATTGAACAATAAAGCGAAAATTAGAGATTATATTAAACAGTTTACTTTTTCTCTTTTTTATATTCAAAATAGGAAAGTATCATTAATCCAAAAGAAATAGCTAGAATAGGCACCAAAAATACATATAAGAAATAACTTACCAAAATTTCTTGGAATAATAACAAAACTAAAATGTATATTGCAAATATCTTAAACAATTTACTACCTAATTTATGGATTTTTTTCCATACTTTATCACTGCTTAATGTCCATGGTGTTCTAATGCCAATGAACCAATTTCTCTTTGCCTTTGACAATATAATACCAAAATAGTAAAAGAGAATAGATAATGCTGGTAAAATAATATAATTCATATTTATTGTATTACCAAGATTAGCAAATAGAATAATCATATGAATATAAGCCATAAACAAGAAAATTATAATTATAAATCTATGATAATGTTTTATAAATTTCTTAATATTTTTTGCTAAAGGATCTATTTTTGGTATTACTAGAAATAATAAATGTAGTCCTATTAAAGAACCTGAAAATAGAAACATAAAAGTCTTTTTATTTGAATATCCGTCCACTGCTCCTTTTACATTCCAATGTGTTGCTATTTTATCTGGTAATTTTGGATAATAATAAAAACTGGTTAAAATAATAAAAAAAATAATTCCTAAAGGAATAATCTGTTCTTTTTTCATAATAATTTAATATATTTTTTTGTTAATATATTTAAGAAAAAAATGTTAAGTTATAAAAGCATATATTTTCTAAATTACTATTTAATAAGGTGAAATAATGTCAAGAATTATAGGAATTGTTTCTGGTAAAGGAGGAGTCGGAAAGACTGTCACGACTGCAAATTTAGGAACTGCTATGTCAAAATATTTTGATAAGAGAGTTATAGCAGTTGATACAAACATAACAACACCACATTTAGGGATTCAATTAGGAATGTATCCATTTGATGTTTCTTTGAATGATGTATTGAAATCTTCAAAAACAATTGAGGAAGCATTGTATGAACATGATTCTTCTGGAATGAAAACTGTTCTAAGTTCTTTAATATTAGGAGATATAGCAGGTATGAGACTTGATACAATCAGAAAAAATATAGAAGAATTAGAAGAATATGCTGATATAATTCTATTAGATTCTGCTCCTGGTTTAGGTAAAGAAGGTCTTATAGCACTAAAATCTTGTAATGAACTAATAATTATTGTTAATCCAAATATACCATCAATAACAGATGCTTTCAAATTAATAAAACTCGCAAAACAAATGAACAAAAATATTCTTGGCATTGTAGTAAATAGAGTTGGAGAAAGCAAATATGAATTAAAACCAAAAGAAATTAAAAAAATAGCTCAGATTCCTATTATAGCAACAATACCAGAAGATAAGAATGTTCCTAAAAGCATAGCAAAGAAAAATCCTATTGTTTTGATGAATAATAGATCTCCAGCAAGTAAAGGATTTTTAAGTTTAAGTGAAGAAATTCTTGGAGAAGGATATTACCCACCAAAGATGAACATTTTTAATAGATTTTTTGGATTCTTTAGAAGTGGATTTGGAAGATTTAGAAATAATTAATTTTTTTCAAGATATTTTTTTAATTTAACAAATGCTTTTTTTCTCATTGATATTTTATTTTTTTCTTTCATAGTCATTTCAGCAAAAGTAATATTATATCCACCTGGTTTAAATATTGGGTCCCAGCCAAAATTACTCTTACCTTTTGGTTTCACTATAGTTCCATTTATTTTTCCACTGAATATATGGAATTCTTTTCCATTATATAAACATAAACAAGTTTCTGCACACGCTTTTTTATTTTTAGAATTTTTTAATAATGAGAATATTCCATTATTTTCTATTGTTTTGAGCATCCAATCTATAAGAGCTCTTGGAAAATTATTCAAAGATTTAATATAAAGTCCTGTGTCTTCAACCAAAACCGGCTTTTTTATTTTATCATATGCTTTCTTTGCTTTATCTTTAATAACTTTTTTTACAGATATGTCCTGAATTTCTGGTATGTCCAAATCTATTCTTTTTATTTTTCTTTTTAGAATATCCTGAGCTTCTTTTAATTTGTTTTTATTTGTCGTGACAAAATATATTTCCATTATTAACCAGCTCACTCAATTCTGTATCTTAAAATAGCTCCTATTCCACCCAATTCTTTGAATTGAGCTCCTTCTCTGCTATCTGAAGAAATCATTTCAACTTTTGATCCTAAGTCTTTTGCTTGTTTAGATAAAATATCACTTAACTCTTGTTCGATTTCTATAATCATTTCTCCACCACATTTTGGACATTTGTGTTTTTTTCCAGATTTATCATCTAATTCTGTTTGAAAGCCACATTGACATTTTGCTTTTATTCTGATCCAATCAAAATCTTCTGATATCATAAGTATATCAACAGCGCCAGAATTTATGGCCTTTTTCGTTTCTTCCAGACCATATATTGATAATCCATCGTCTTTTTGTAAATGTTCAAAGAATGATTCTACTAATTTTCTTTCTTTTACTGCAGACGCTTCCTGTAATAAATCTTCTCCTCTTTTGACTATTTCTTGCAGTCCTTGGTCACCTATATAGCTTGTATCTACAACACCAAGAATTTTTTGTCTTAATTGATGATCAAGAAAGTCTCCTTCATTGAATTTTTCTTTTATTGGACCAGGTCCACCTATTATAATTCCTTTGAGGTCTTTTTC
Organism: uncultured archaeon; assembly: GCA_964386885.1. Lineage (GTDB taxonomy): Archaea > Aenigmatarchaeota > Aenigmatarchaeia > CG10238-14 > CG10238-14 > JAFCEW01. The sequence goes on along the minus strand of CAYLUO010000029.1, from coordinate 12 downwards.
TTGTTTTAATAT
>CAYLUO010000028.1:1854-5394 GCA_964386885.1 uncultured archaeon | reverse complement strand
ACTAAACCAGTTCCTTCTTCATCACTGACCTCGTCCCATAAAACTATTCTATGAGTTACTTTTTTCTGAGCAGGTAAATCCTCATAAGGAGCCTTATATTCCAGTCCTTCGAGTTGTTTTCCTTTAACTCTTTCAACTATTTTATAATCCCCTTTAACTATTTTCAAAAGGTTTTCTAGAAGATAATATATTCTAACATCTTGCTTGATTTTTACATATGTTTTCTTGGGATGAACTGCTACTGCTGTATTTGCTGGTAGAGTCCATGGAGTTGTGGTCCAGACAAGTAAATATTCTTCGCTTCTTCCTTTTATTGGTAATTTTAAGAAAATAGATGTATGTGTTAGTTCTTTATAACCGCTTGATACTTCTAGTGAACTTAAAGAAGTTCCACATCTAGGACACCATGGTAATACTTTTTCTCCTTTGAATAACCAACCCTTTTCATAGCAAGTTTTTAGAAAATGCCAAACATGCTCAATATTATTATCAGTCATTGTTAAATAAGGATTTTCCCAATCCATCCACATTCCTAATTTTTTTGAAAGATCTATCCAAACATCAACAAATTTTAATACTCTTTGTCTGCATTTTTTTGAGAAATTGGCTAAACCAAATTTTTCTATATCTTTTTTTGTTTGGAAATTTAATGCTTTTTCAACTTCTACTTCAACCCATAGGCCCTGACAGTCAAATCCTGGCTGATCTCTTACATTAAATCCTTGCATTCTTTTGAATCTACAGATTAAGTCTTTATATGTCCTACCCCAGGCATGATGAACACCCATAGGATTGTTTGCTGTTGGAGGACCATCAAAAAAAGAGAATCTTTTGCCTTTTTCTCTTTGTTTTTTTGATTTCTTGTAGATACTATTCTTTTCCCAGAATTCAAGTATCTTTTTTTCTAGTTCTATAGGTTCGTATGTCATAACAATACCTTATATAATAATAAAGTTAGAATTAAATAAAATCTTTTAAGAATTTAAAAGCTTCTATAAAATAGTAATTTTCTAATGAAAAAGATATAAAATTGAAATCGTTATTAATAGAATATGACATTGGAATTTTATAAAAATCCTCAAAATAAAAATATAGTAACAAGAATTTCTAGAATAGAAGATATTAAAGAAATTCCTTCTTATTATTTTGACTATTTTTATGGAACAGGATTCTATCTAATATCAAAAAATAAAAAAAAATATGGCGATGTTATTTACAATATATCAATTTTTCCTTTCGTAGAAAAAATAACTTCTACCAATAAGATAGAAAAGGGTTATAATATTTCATTTTCTTATGAAAGCCATAAAAAAATAGGCCAAATTGCATCAAAGGTTATAAAAATAAATAAAGAAATTATAAATACTATATCAGAAATTAAACCGCTTGGTTCTGTATATGTAGATAAAAAATTAAAAGAGAGTTCAAAAAGAATGAATATTGTTAAAATTGATGATAAAATTACAGCAGAAAAAATTATGAATATTCTTAAAAAATTCGAAGAAAATAATTTTTTTGTTTCACCTAAAATAAATTCAATATCATTTGATATACCTCAAATAGAATAAACAAAACGTTTAAATATTTAACTATCATTCTATTATTTGATGTATAACGAAAGACATAACAAAACTGATGATCCTTATACGCAAGACATTTATAGAGATAAATCTCTGATTTCTGATTTAATATCTGGTTCTGAAAGACCATTTTTATCAAAAAGAGAATATGAAAGATTAAAAGAAACAAGACCAGAAATAATAAGAAAAATAAAACTCATGAAAACAAAAAAATCAAGAGATTTCAGAGAGTTAAGATTAATAGCAGATGAAGTTATTGGAAACTTATTCAATAGAGTAAAATTCCTTAAAAACAGGATAGATGAACTTGAAACAGCACTAGGTGAAAGAGATCAAATAAACAAAACACAAGTAGAAGAAATAAAAGAAGATGTTGACAAAAAAAACAGAAAATTAATGACACTTTCTAATATAGATGATATAAGAGAGTTTGAATTAGATATTACTAATCTTCAAATGGAAAAAAGAAAAGAAATTCTAACTTTCTGGAAAGACACGCTTGAAGTCAAAAGAGAACTATCAGAATTAAAAGAAGAATATGAAAATAAGTCAAAAATAATTGCTATTCTTCAAAAAGAGATGAAGTAAGATGTATATATATAATATATTAGATGAGATAGATAGGCTAAAGCCAATTATAGGCGATGAAAAAATAGCATCTCTTAAGTCAGCATTTTTGCTAGAGGATGAAACTGGTAGAAAAAGAATTATAGAGATTATAGATGCAATAAAAGCAATTATAATGGAAAAAGAAGATTTTAATGATACTCTTCTTATAGCTCCTCCTCAAGAAAAAACAGCACTTTCAGGAAATATAGAAATTGGTACTGTGTTATATGGAAAAAGACCAATGTATCCATATACACTAAATGAAAATGATCTTTTGACCCATATAGGAATATTTGGATCTTCAGGATATGGAAAAACAAATATGATATACTGGCTTGTGAATGAATTAAATACCAAACAAATACCTATTATAATTTTTGATTTCTCAAAAAGAAATTATAGAGATCTTTTAACAATTCCAGAATTAAAAGACAAAATTCAAATTTATACAGTTGGAAGACCTGTGTCACCATTCAGATTTAATCCTCTAATTCCTCCAGAAAAAATAGAATTAACACAATGGATAAAAGAGTTTGCAGAGATTTTCGACCATGCCTACTGGTTGCAGGGTGGTGGAAGACACATAATTATGAAAGCATTAGATGATATCTACAAACAAAAAGAAAATCCTAGAATTTCAGACATAAAAGACTGGCTGGAAAAATATTCTGCTCTTACCACATCTTCAAGAGAAAAAAATTGGTTATCAACAGCTGAAAGACCAATGGAATCATTATGTTTTAGAGAAATTGGTGATGTTTTCGAATGCGACAAAGGAATAGTACCAAAAACATTTTTTGAAAAAGGAAAAGTAACTATAATCGAATTAGATGCATTATCAACAAATGACAGAACATTTTTCATAGAAATAATGCTTCAATGGCTAAGAGATTGGCTTTTGACAAGCAAGAACAGGGAAAAATTAATGGGTGTTATAGTCGTAGAAGAAGCACATCACATATTAAACAGGGAAAAGGCAAGAAGATTTGGAATGGAAACTGTTACAGATCTTATATTCAGAGAAATCAGAGAATTAGGAATTGGAATTATATATGCAGATCAGCATCCTTCTCTTGTAAGTTATCCTGCACTAGGAAACACAAGTATTCATGTTTATATGAATCTTGGCTTAGACACCAAGACCTCATCTGATGTTATGGATGCTGCAAACATGATGGGATTGAAAACAGACGAGGAAATAGATTATTTGAGAAGATTACCTGTTGGAAGTGCATTTTTAGTAAATAGAAGATCAGAATTCTCTCATCCGTTTCTAATAGAATTTCCATATGTTGATTTGAACAGGGGAAGCATAACTGATGATGATGTAAAATCTATTATGCAAGGTAAA
>CAYLUO010000028.1:0-1844 GCA_964386885.1 uncultured archaeon | reverse complement strand
AATATTAGTATGGATATGAATTCCTGGAATGTTTTGGAAGTGATTGGAAGTGGAAAAGGATCATATTCTTCAGAAATTTATAAAGAATTGAAGATGTCTGGCTCTACTTTTAAGAAAGTAATAGAAAAAATGATTAATTTTGGATTAGTATATAAGAAAAATATCAGAATTTACAAACAAAATTTGATTTATTATTTCTTAACAAGCCAAGGAAAAGAATTATTTGAGAAAAGATTTGGCAAAATTGATATTAAAGATTCTTTTTCAATGCAAGACAAGGATTTTGTTGAGAAAAAATTCATTTCTGATGGATGGGAATTAGTTTCAAAAGACAAGAATAACTTATTCTTAAAGAAAAACAAAAGGAAATTGAATATAAGATTTGTTGAGAGCAAGAGCGAGTTAGTATTAGATATTAATGATATATTAGGAAATGAAATTATATTTGTATATTCAAAAGAAGAGAACAAAAATAAAATTATTCAAAAATTGATTGAATTTTCCTTGAAAAAGAAAATTAATTTCCAGTTTATAGCTTCAGGAATAGACGAAATCAAGAAGGGGAAAGATTTAAGATTATATCAACTATTATAATATAAGGATTATTGTTTCATGTTTATCAAAACTAGCAAAGTATATAAATATAGAAAAAAACTCAAGGACATTTAAAAAACATTTAAAAATCAATGTCTATTGAGAAGATTACAATTATTTATAATAAGATATAATCTTAAATAATGGTCCTTATATGTAATAATGTGGGGATATAAGACGTAGGAAAGGGATGCCTATGAGAATAAATAAAAAATCTATTATAAATGTCGATATCACTGACGACGTAGCCACACAGGACACATCTATCTAACCGATCCTAACGGTATTGGTGTTAGATTACTGGCTTAGATAAACCGCAGCAAATAAATAAGGTGATGCAAATCACCAATCTCTTTTTCTTTTTTAAAAATTATAAAATTATTATAAAAATGAATGACAGTCACTAAATTATATGTAGTGACAAAAAAATGTACCTTTGAAGATATTTCCTAAAGTAAAAATATTGAAGAAGGAAATAAAATAAGAGCGTACTTCTGGCAGAGTGGATACCACAGATAGATCCTGACGGAGAAACTAGAACAGTGATATGGTTGGTAACAACTATAAACTACTGAAGAAAAACCTACTTCTCCAGAGAGACACAGAAGAAAAATTGTTGACATCATATTTTTCATCTTTTTCTGGAGAAGTAGGAACATATTATTTCTATTATTCACGCTCCTAGTTTATTGGAGAGTCTTTTTTAAATGAAAAGACTAGGCTGTTGTATTGTGTTTCGATGATTTTCTAGTATCTCATTCCCAAACATTAATATTTCAGAGGGGACCATGTATACTAGAAAGGAGAGGGCACTTAAAATAAAATAGCTCTAAAGCGAGGCGATTTAAAGAAGTTGATAAAGATGAAAATAAAAAAAATAGGCGCAATACTTGCTGGTATAGTCATGATTGGTAGCGCCGTGGCTGCAGCATTCTAACCAATATGCTCCATGAAATTGCTCAAGCAAGTATTTCGCACAAAAAAATAAGTGTTAAGACCACACCAATACTTTTTCTTTTTTTGATAAGTACATAAGCTATGTGGTACAGCAATGACGATAGTTGTGATAGTTGTAATAGTATAATATTACTGAAGAGGTGGTATATGAGAAGTCGTGGATAAAAAATAAAACCGTAAATTAGTGTTTTATAACCTCTTTTTAGATGTTCCTTGTACCTTGAAGACATAGGACATTAAGATTGGAGGGTATAAGAATGGCATTAGAAAAAATATTTGCAAAGATAAGAAGA
>CAYLUO010000027.1:0-5568 GCA_964386885.1 uncultured archaeon | reverse complement strand
CTATCTCCTGAATAAATTCCCTTATATTTTTCTATTAATTCTGGTTTGTTTTTTCTTAAAAATTCATAGACATTGCCTTTAATAGATGGGTATAGATTCAAATTCTCAAACCAAAATTCATTTACAAAATCTTTAGTTTTATTTATTATTTTCTTCCAATCAGTAAATCCAGGAAAAATAGGTGAAATAAATACTTTGGTTCGAATCTTAGCTTTATACAGCTTCTTTAATGCTTCAATTCTTTTATCTACCGATGGTGATCTTGGTTCTAGTTGTTTTCTTAAATCTTCATCTAAAATAGAAAAAGAAAAAATTACAGTACAGTTTTTAATTTGTTTTAATAAATCCAAATCCCTTAAAATTAGATCTGATTTAGTTAATATTTCTAAATCAGGTTGAACAGATATTAATTTTTCAAGAATTTTTCTAGTAATTTTATATTTTATTTCTATTGGCTGATAAGGATCTGTAGTAGAACTCATCAGAATTGATTTATTTTCATATTTTTCTTTGTTTTTTGGTATTAAATCAGGAGCATTTATTTTCACATCTATAAATTCTCCCCATTCTTCTGGATGATTTGTGAATCTTTTCATAAATCTAGCATAGCAATACTTACAACCATGGCCACAGCCAATATAAGGATTTATAACAAAATCGCACCCTAACCCAGATTTAACAAGAATCGATTTGGCCTTAATTTCTTTGATTTTCATGAAAAGTAATAATAAGTTCAAATTATTAAAACTCTTTGGGGTTCTAAAATTACATATATAGTCTCAACCCATCTAATATTATGAAATTCAAATTAGTCTTAATAGGAATCATAATTTTATCTATTTTTTCATTAAAATTTACAGGGTTTACAACATTATCAGAACCAATAGAAAATTCAAATCCAATGGAAATATATTTCTGCCCTGAAGATGATTGTTCTGAAAAGTTATCATATATAATAGAACTTTCCAATGAATCTGTTGATTGTGCTTTTTATGATTTGGATTTAGAGAATGTAATAAATACACTGGAAAACAAAGATTATAGATTGGTTATAGATAAGGACAATACAAAAGATGTTCAAAATTTACAATATATAACAAATTATGGAACACACCAACTAACACACAACAAATTTTGCATTATAGACGACAAAATAATAACAACTGGTTCTTTTAATCCAACAAATAGAGGAAATTATTATAACAATAATAACCTCGTAATTATTTATTCAAAATATCTAGCAGAAAATTACAAACAAGAATTTGATGAATTATATAATAAACAATTTGGAAAGGGAAATCAAGTGAAATATCCAGAAATAACCTATAATTCCAAAAAAATAGAAAATTATTTTTGTCCAGAAGATTATTGTAAAAACCAAGTAATTTCAGAATTACAAAATGCAAAATATAACATATATTTTATGACATTTACATTTACAGATGATGATATAGGAAACACACTAATAGAAAAACATAATCAAGGAATAGAAGTAAAAGGAATATTTGAAAAATTTCAAAATAGTAAATATTCAGAATATGATAAACTAAAACAAAATAATCTAAATGTAATTTTTGATAATAACAAATACAATATGCATCATAAAGTTTTCATAATAGACAATTCTACTGTAATAACAGGATCTTATAATCCTACAAAATCAGCAAATGAAAAAAATGATGAAAATATTATTATAATTCATGATAAAGACATAGCAAATAGATATTTAGAAGAATTTACTAGACTATGGAAATCTAGTTAAATAAATTAAAAACAATAAAATGTATGGATTTAGTTTTGATAGGAACTTTATTGATATTTGTTGGAGTATTTGTAATTATAATTTCTAGTTTTTCTGGTTCATCAAAAGTTGATTTCGCTTTTGGCGGATTTATAGGTCCTATACCATTTGGCTTTGCTAAAAATAAGAAAATGTTATATATTTTGTTAGCAATTATATCAGTTTTCTTTGTTTTGACCATATTATTCCAAAAAAGATACATTTAAAAATTTAATCGTCAAAAAATAAAATCCCTATAAGATGAAAAAAATGGATAAAATAATAATAAAACTCGGAGGAGCTTTGATAACAGAAAAAAATAGAGAAGATTTTCCTACTGATATTAATGAAATAGAAAAAAGAGCTGATGAATTCATAAAATATGAAATTCTAAAAAAATTAGCAAAAGAAATCTCAAGACTAAAAGTGAAATTAATTATTATAAATGGGGCTGGACCTTTTGGACATTTTTTGGTTGACAAAGGATGTGATGCAGAAACAGTTCATTTTTCTGTAAAATCACTAAATCAAAAAATAATAGATATTTTTAAGAAAGAAAATTTAGAAGTCGTTCCTGTTCATCCATATGAGACTTGTAATTATAAAAGAGGAGTCTGCGAAGATGAACTGTGGAAAAAAACAAAACAAGTTCTTGATAATGGAAAAATTCCTATAACATATGGTGATGTGATTCCAATTACAAAAAAAGATTATGAAGTAATATCAGGCGATGATTTATCAGTAGAATTAGCAAAAAGATGGAAAGCAGATAAAATAATAATGTTAACAGATGTTAATGGGGTATTTACAAAAGATCCAAAGATATATTCTGATGCAAAATTTATACCAGAACTAAGAGAAACAAAAAATATCAAATTCAAATTAAACAATATAGATGTAACCGGTGGGTTGCAATCTAAAATTAAGAAATTATTTTCTGTTAATATTCCATCACAAATAATAAATGGATTAGAATCAGGAAATTTAGAAAAAGCTATTAGTGGAGAGTCAATAGGAACCGTCATCAGACAATAAATCCATATCTTGATTTTCTAAAAATGGTTTTATTATATTAGAACTTTTTATTCCAAAATCTAAAATTGATTCAGGAATATTATTAATAATTTTATGTAATAAAAGCCCTTTTTTCATAGGCCAATATAATTCTTGTTTCCAAATCTTATCATAATTTTCTTTTAAAAAAGAATGATCATATCTTTTATTTTTTATTGCTTTAGCGCAAGCATCAGCAGCTATTTTCGATCCTATAAAACCATAAATTAATCCGCCACCAGAAAATGATTTAACTTGTGATGCAGCATCTCCAACCAAAATTACATTATCGCTAACAGATTTTTTTATAATACCAAATCTTATAAGGCCAGAAATCTGATTTTTATATTTTATTTTTTTTCCAATTCTCATTTTAACAAATTTTTTGAAATATTTTGTTGCATTATTCTTAGTAGCAATTCCAACTCTTGCCCATTTATTATTTTCTGGAACAACCCATGCGAAAAAATCAGGAGATTGTTTTAGCCATAGTTCAGCTGTATCTGGGATATAATCAGATTTTATAGTCGATTGAACTCCAACTAATAGATTATCAGGAAGATTTATTTTTGATTTTCTAGCTACTAAAGAATTTGGTCCATCAGCACCTATTAGAATTTTAGTCTTTAAAATTTCTTTATTTGTTTTTACTCTTACAAAATTATCTTCTATTATATAATCTTCAAAACTAGTTGAAAGTTTTATTTGTGAATATTTTTTTGCTTTTTCTGCTAATTCTTTATCAAATCTATTTCTATCAATAACATAAACAGGAGTTTTATGTTTTAGTTCAATAAAATTGTTTTTTGTTGAATAAAATCTAGCACTTTTTATTTTATTTACTACAACTTTTTTTGAAATTCCGCTTAAGTCAAAAATTCTATTACTAACTAATCCAGTACATGCAGAATATTTTCCGATTTTATTATTCTTTTCTAAAACAATAACTTTCAAATTATTTTTTCCTAAGAGTTCAGCAGTTTTACAACCTATAGGACCAGCACCAACTATTACTACATCACTTTCCAAAATTTCTTTTAACATCATTAAACCATTTTATTGCTTTTATTAAATTTCTTTTTTTGAAATCAGGCCATAAAGTTTTTGTAACATACATTTCAGCATAAGTTGTTTGCCAAGGTAAGAAATTAGATAATCTATATACACCACCAGTTCTTATAATGAGTTCTACATCACCAGAAATAAGAAGATTTTCTTCTATTGTTTTTTTTGTTACCTGAACTCTTCCAGATTTTATAACTTTTTCTGCTATATTTTTTACTACTTCTGTTAATTCAAATTTTCCACTATAAGCAATTAGAATATTTAAAACTTTTTTATCATATTTTTCTGTTCTTTTCATTATTCTTTTCATAATTTTTACTAATGATTTAGGAAGTTTTTTTAAATCACCACAAAATCTAATCTTAACTTCATACTTATCAAAAACATCTTTTTTTTCATTTTCTAATCTATCCAGATATTCCTTTAATAATTTCAAAATTTCATTAACTTCTCTTTTTGGTCTATTTAGATTCTCAGTTGACAAAATATAAGCAGAAATTTGAGGAACATTTAATTCTAAACACCAATCAATAAATTTTTCAAAATTTTTAGCACCTTCTTTATGTCCTTTCCATACATTTAATCCATGTTTTTTAGCCCATCTTCTATTGCCGTCTAATATAATCCCAATATGATTTGGTATCATAAGATTTTCCATTAAATCACCAAAATTTAAATATAATATTAATTTTATGATTAAAAAGAAAAATATTTAGGTGTATCTATTATAAGATTAGTCAAGGGGTCGTAGTATAACTTGGCATTACGGCGGGCTCCAGATTTACAAATCATGGAGATTTGATAAAAAGATGATAAGAAGAAACCCGTTAATTAGGGTTCAAATCCCTACGACCCCATTATGATAAATATAGTTGGTGGTGGGCCAGCTGGTTCTACATGCGCATATTATTTAGCCAAGAATGGGTTTAATGTAACTTTATATGAAAAATCACCAAATACAAGGAAACCATGCGGTGGTGGATTGTCTTGGAAGATATTTAATGAATTTACAGATATTCTTGATCAATTAAGAATACAGATCACGCCGATCAAGATAGTTCATTTTATATTTGATAATAAATATAAAGAAATTAAATTAAATATTCCTACTGGATCTATAGTAGACAGATTAATTTTTGACAGAGAACTAAGAAGAATTGCAAAAGAACAAGGGTGTAAAATAATAAATAAAGAAGTTAATATTGAAGATCTAGATGATATAATAATTGATGCGAGAGGATTTGTTTCATCAAAAGAAAATGCTCTTGCATTATCATCAATTTGTAAATTAAAAAATTCAGAATTTACAATGGCATATTTCAGTAGACATAACAAAATTGGTTATTTCTGGACATTTCCTATTTCAAAAAGAATAGCAAATATTGGTGTAGGTGAATATCATAAAGAGATCTATGGTAAACTATCTAAAAATTTGAATTGGTGGATAAAAAAACTAAATGCTAAAGAGATTGAAAGAAAAGGATGGCAAATAAACGGATATATACCTCCAAATATTGTTGAAAAAATTAATAATAAAGTTATTATAAGAATAGGAGAAAGATCTGGTCTTGTGAATCCGCTCACAAGTGAAGGAATTTATTATGCAATGAAAAGCGGAAAAATTTTAGCAGGCTGCATTGTTAATAGAAATTTGAAAGAATATTCAAAAT
>CAYLUO010000026.1:0-5814 GCA_964386885.1 uncultured archaeon | reverse complement strand
TTTTTCTGCATCTAGTTCTATTTGCTTTAAATTATCAGTTCTATCTTGTATTAATTTATTTTTCTTATCTTTAGTTATAGAAGATTCACAAACAGGACATTTATTTTCCAATTTTTTTATTTCTTGTAATGATTTTTCCAATGATTCTTTTCTAGTTAATTGTATTGTTAATTGTTTATTTGTCTCATCTAATTTTCCTCTAAAATTTTTTAGATCTAAATCTGGATTTTCATATTTTTGTTTTATTTCCTTTAGTTTTGACTCAAACTCAATTTTATTTTTAATATCAGTTTTTAATTGAATTATTTTATCTTTTTCTAAAAAATCTATTCTTGTTTTTTGTTCTGAAATTTTTCTTGTTAGATTTTCATATTCTGATTTATTTTCATTATATTTTTTAGAAATAACTTCTAATTCATTTTTTAATTGTTCTACTTTTTCTTTTATTTTATCTTTTTCAATATCTTTTAATAATTCTTCTATTGATTGAACAGATTTTTCATTTTCTTTTATTGAAGTTTCTATTTTACTTTTTTCTTGTCTCAAGTCTATTAATTTTTCATTTAATTTTTCCAATCTATTTAATTTCTCTTGTATAGTTGTTTTTTCTGAATTTATTATTTTCAAATCTTTAGAAAAATTTTCTTTTTCATTTTGTATTTCATCTAATCCTTGACTTATTTCTTTCAAATTTGTCTTTAATTTTAATACATCAGTTTGGTCAATAACACTTTGTTTACCTAATTTTCTGTCGATGAGTTTATTTTTTAATGACGTTGAAGATGATCTGACTTTTTCAAATCTATCAATCATCAATAGGTTATCCATTCTTCTCATTCTTTCTCCTTTTGGTAAACGCAAAAAATAGTCTATATTGTTTTGTTCAGAATATATTGCCTTGCTGAATAATTCATAATTTACTTTTAATGTTTTTTCTACTAACTCGGTTACTCTTTGCGTGTTTGGTGAATCTAAAAGTTTATCTTCTTCTTTTATTTCTGAATATGTAGTTCCTTTTCCTCTTTCTATAACACGCATAATCGAATAATTTTTTCCACCTATTTCAAAATCAACAATTATTTCTGCTGTATTTTTTACTTCTGGTTTATTCATGATTATATCATCAAGTTTGACTTTTCTTGTTTGAAGATCAGGAAAGGTTCCAAATAATCCAAAACATAAAGCATTCATAACAGAACTTTTTCCACTACCTAATATACCAACAAGTGCATTAGTTCCTTTTGTAAAAGTTAAAGATGACTCTAGATGAGACCTCCAGTTTTTTAATTTTATTCCAGTTATCATTTCCACCAATTTCCTTGAGTTTTAAGAGTTGATTGTTTTTTTGTTATTATATCTAATGCTCTTTCTACAGATCCATCTGCTAAAAGTTTGAAAATATTTTCAGGATCAAAATTCTTTTTGAATTTTAACTCTTCGAGATTTTTATTGAGGAGTTGCATTCCCATTTCTTCTAACGATAATCTTTTTTCTCTCATATTTTCTAATAATTCTAATTTCTGTTTCATTTCTGGAGATTCTAATTCTGTTGTAATTTTTAAAATTGATTTGTCTTCGTATTTTTTTTGAATTTCTAATATTTCTTTGTCTATTGCATCAGAATATTTTCCAAAAACTTTTAATTTTATCAAAGGTCTTTTTTCAAATTTTTGATTTATGATTTTATCTAATTCATCTTGTATATTTTCATTAGTTGTTTTTTTATCATCTAAATGAATTTCTTTATAGAAAAATTTTCTTATGTCTTCTAATTTTATAAAATCTAATTTATTTTCTGGTAATTGTAATTTGTAAAATCCTTTAGGATTTTCAGCTTCTTCTTTTTTAAATTGAGTTATTACTGTACTACCTGGTATTATAAAAGTTGTATTGTCTATTTTTTCTAAATGATTCGTATGTATATGACCATCTATAATCGTATCAAATCCTTTTGGCAAATTTGATAAATTCAAAGTAGGAGGTTCTAAAGGAGAATAAACAAAAGGTTCTATACTTTGATGAATCATTAGTATATTGTAACATCCTTGTACTGGTTTTGGGTTCCATTGTTCTAAAGCAGAATGTGCATTTCTTTCTGGAACTCCTGACAAACCTTGTATAGCTACTTTTTGATTATCTTTTTCAAATACAATCCCGTTCTGATGAAGATTTATTATAAATCCTGTTTGTTCTAATGCCTCTAGTGTATTTATTTGATAATCTCCTCTTCTCTCATGTGTTCCTGCTATTGTTACAACTGGTATTCCCCTTAAAGTTCTCTCAGATATTTTTTCAATAGGTTTATCAAGCAAATTAAGAAGTTTTACTCCTTTGTTTTTTTCTAATAAAGGTTTAGAAAGAATTTTAAAAGCTCTAGCTAATATTTCTGTGTTTGGATTTCTTGAATCAAATATATCACCGATTATTAGAATTAAATCTGAATCTAAACTCTTTTCTACTGCTTCTTTAGCATTCTGGAAACTATCTTCTTCTAGTCTAGTATTCCATGCATATCCAAAATGAAAGTCAGATAATATAGAAATTTTCATGATAATAACTAGGTGCTAAAATTATTTATTGGTTTTTAAAATATTTATAGAAGAAAAATGTGAAAGATAAAATTTTGAAAATTAAATTTAATAATAATGGGGAAAATAAATTATCAGCAAAAACACACTAATTTAATAAATTTTATAATAAGAAATCCTTATTTCACTCTTAAAAAAAATACTGATATTTTTGAATTATATAAAAAAGAAAATGAACTAAGATTGTACAATAATGACATAAATGGGGCATTAGATGCATTAATTATATGGTATAATAAACAAAAAAGATATAAAATTGCAGATATAGTAGAAGTAAAAATAACTCAGAATATTAGATCATCAAAAAAATCTATACTTAGAAAATTGGCAATTTATAATTTTCTTGTTCCAACTGAATATAAAATAAAAATAAGAAAAGAAAATACAAGACCAATAGGCGCTTTTTTAGATACTAAAGAGAGAAAACTAAAAATAAAAGAATTAATTTATGATAAAAATGAATTTTGGAAAAGTGTTGAAAAAATAAAAATAATACAAAAAAATAAATGTCTTTTTGAAAGAATATGGGACTTAAATGATGAAAATATTTATTGGAAAGATATTTTTTCATGTAATATGTCTTTAAAGGAATTATAAACCAAAAACTATAAAAATTAAACTTTTAATCATTCTATATTAATAATTATTTGACGGGGGAATGGTCCAACTTGGTTATGATTCGGGCTTTGGGAGCCTGCGATCTGGGTTCAAATCCCAGTTCCCTCATTTTCAAAAACCTTTTACAATACTTTTACAAAATATAAAGTGTTAACATGTCTGAACAAATGGGTATAATAAATAAAAAAGAGAATTTTTCAGAATGGTTTTCTGAAGTTTGTTTTAAATGTAATTTGGTTGATTTAAGGTATAATGTCCAAGGATTTGTAGTTCATAGACCATGGGCAATGAAAATAATCAAAAAAATGTATTCATTATTTGAACAAGAACTAGAAAAAACAGGTCATGAACCAGTTTTATTTCCAGTAGTAATACCTGAAAAGAATTTTTTAAAAGAAGCCGAGCATGTAGAAGAATTTGCTCCTGAAGTATTTTGGATAACCCATGCAGGAGATAAGAAATTAGAAGAAAGACTAGCATTAAGACCTACTTCTGAGACTGCAATGTATCAAATGTATTCGTTATGGATAAGAAGTTATAAAGATCTTCCTTTCAAACGATATCAATCTGTGTCTGTATTTAGAAACGAAACAACAACAAGACCATTTTTAAGAGGAAGAGAATTTCTTTGGATAGAAGGACATGATGCATTTGCAACAGAAAAAGAAATGATGGAACAAGTAAATGAAGATATGATAAACACTAGAAAAGTTATAGAAGATCATCTTGGTCTTCCAATCATATTTTTCAAAAGACCACAATGGGATAAGTTTGCTGGTGCTGTAGACACATATGCAGCTGATGTTTTAATGCCAGATGGCAAAGCAAATCAGATTTCTTCAACGCATAATTTGGGTAATAATTTCTCTAGACCATTTGATGTTAGTTTTGTTGACAGTAAAGGACAGAAAAAATATGTATGGCAAACTTGTTATGGTCCTGGAATATGGAGAATTATGGCAGGATTAATAGCTGTATATGGTGATGACAAAGGATTGGTTTTGCCTTTTGAAATTGCTCCAATACAAGTAATTATAATTCCTATAAAAGATTCTGCATTAAACAAATGTGAAAAAGTAAAAAAAGATTTGGAAAAGAATTGTATAAGAGCAGAAATAGATAAAAGAGGTGAAACTCCAGGATGGAAATTTAATGATTGGGAAATGAAAGGAGTTCCAGTAAGAATAGAAATTGGTCCAAAAGAAGTAAAGGAAAAAACATTAACATTAGTAAGAAGAGATAATGAAAAAAAATATAAAATAAAAGAAAATGATTTGATAAAAACTTTGAAAAAATTTGATAAAGAAATTCTAAATAATTTGAGAAATAAAGCCAGTATATTTTTGAGAAATAATATTTTCAATGCAAAGTCTAGAAAAGAAGTTCTGGATGTGATAAAAAAAGGTGGATATGCTAGAATAAATTTCTGTGGAAGAAAAACATGTGCCAATGATATGCAAAACGTAACACAAGGTGGAAAAGTCAGGGGAATTAGAGTAGATAAAAAAGAATTAGCAACTGGAAAATGTGCATGGTGTGGTGGTTTAGGAAAAGAAGTTGTTTATGTTGCTAAGCAGTATTAGTTTAAAATTAAAAATAGGCTTAAATATGTCATTTCTTAAAAGATTATTGATGATTCAATGACTGGTTTTTTAGAAATGATTTGGTATGGAGATGTTTCAGATCTTTATGTGAAAGAGTTAATTAAATTGGGAGTAAATATAAAAGAACTAAGAAATTGTATGCAGATAGGATTAAAAAGAAAACTTGAAATATACGAATATGCAGTTAAAAGTGGTGCTGAAAACAATATAATAGATTGGAAAAAAGGAAAAGAAGAAATAGAGGGCTGTCTTGAAGCATTGGAAAAAAATAATCCTTTTGAATACAAAGGAATTAAAATAGAAGCATATACATAAATTTAATACCAAAACATATTTAAACTAATTTTTTAATATTATTCTTAGAACCTGATTCTGAGGTGTAAAAATGGAAAATGGTGTAAAGACGGGTACAACAACTGTTGGAATTATTTGTAAGGATGGTGTAGTTTTAGCTGCAGAAAGAAAAGCAACAATGGGATATTTAGTTGCCTCTAAAGACGATACAAAAATAGTTGAGATAATGCCACATATAGGAATGACACAAGCTGGTTCAGTTGGTGACATTCAGGCACTAGTAAGATATTTAACTGCTGAAACAAAATTATTCGAAATCAGAAATAATAAAAGAATAACTATAAAAGCAGCAACAACTTTATTGTCTAATATTTTATATCAAAGCAGACGTTCATTTTTCCCATATCTGGTTCAGATACTTTTAGGTGGATATGACAAAAATGGGCCACAATTATTTATACTTCATCCAGATGGATCACAATTAGAGGAAAAGAAATTCTTTTCAACAGGATCTGGATCTCCAATAGCATTCGGAGTTTTAGAAACATTATATAATGAAAATTTAACAATAGAACAAGCAAAAGAACTAGCAGTTAAAGCAGTAAAAGCTGCTGTTGAAAGAGATATTGCATCTGGTGGAAAAGGAATAGATGTTGCAGTTATAGACACAAATGGTTTCAGAAAAACTGAAATACCATTAGGACAAAAAT
>CAYLUO010000025.1:0-6024 GCA_964386885.1 uncultured archaeon | reverse complement strand
GAAAAATCAAAAGATGTAAAGAAAAAAGGTAGAGTGTTAAGCGAAAAAGGAGTTAAATTCATTAGAAAAATATCCAAAGAGGCAGAAAAATGAATTATCCAACACCAGAACAAATAGAACAGATGCAACAAATGGAAACTATGAAAAAAACTGTCCTAAGAAAAATATTAGAAAAAGAAGCTTTGGAAAGATTAGGAAGATTAAAACTTGTCAAACCAGACTTAGCAAATCAATTAGAATTATATTTAGTTCAATTATATCAATCAGGACAAATACAAAATACAATAAGTGATGATGATATTAAAATGATATTAGAATCTTTAACTACAAAAAAGACTAACATTAAAAGAAAGTGATTATATGGCAAAAAGAACAAAAAAAGTTGGAATCGCAGGAAGATTTGGTAGCAAATACGGGAGAAAAGTCAGGGTTATTATAAATAAGATAGAAAAACAGCAAAGGTCAAAATATATATGTCCTAATTGCAAAAGTAAAACTGTTAAAAGAGTTTAATCAGGAATATGGGAATGTAAAAAATGTGGGACTAGGTTTGCTGGCGGAGCATATAGACCAACAACGCAAAAGGAGGAATAATATGGGTTTCAAATGTTTAAAATGTGGTAAAGTAATAGAAGATTTTGAAGGAAAAATTAGATGTCCTTATTGTGGTTATAGAATATTTTCAAAAGAAAGACCAAAAATAATAAAAAAAGTTCAAGCAAGATAAATTTCTTTAAGATATTATCCTAATAATTTAAAATGCAAACTATACTAAAATTCAAATTTAAGAATCCTAAACTGATTGAAAAATCTTTAAAACCAGATATAAAAAAACAAAAAGATATAAAGGTTCAAATTAAAACAGATAAAGACAATTTGATCATAAAAATAAATGCAAAAAAGATAAGTTATTTAAAAGCGGTTGTCAATTCATATTTATCACTTATAAAAATGTTAAAGGAAATGGAGGAATAAAAATATGGTAACAGAAGATGAAAGAAAACTGGTGGGAGAATTCCAATTTTTTCAGCAACAATTACAAGCAATTGTAATGCAAAAAGAAAATCTAAAAGTACAAAATCTAGAACTGGATATTGCTTTAGATGAATTGGGTAAAACAAAAGAAAAAGATGCATTGAAAATAGTTGGTCCAATTCTAATCAAAAAATCAATTACAGAACTAAAAAAAGAAATGCAAGACAAAAAAGAAGATGTTGATGTAAAAGTAAAATCATTAGAACAAACAGAAGAAAAAGTATCAACAAAATTAAAAGAAATGGAACCAAAAGTTAGAGAAATATTAAAAATGGGAAAGTGATTTAAATGGCTGATTTGGAATCTATAATTAAATTATTAGGAGAAATATTAGAAGATAGAACAGTTCCTAGAAATATCAAGGCTATGATAGAACAAGCTAAAAAAAGCTTAGAAGATAAAGATTCTGAATTAGATGTTAGATTAAGTACTGCTATATCAAATCTTGATGAAATTATTAATGATCCAAACATGCCAATGTATACTAGAACCCAAATATGGAATATAGTCAGTATGTTGGAAAGTCTTAAAAAGGAATAATAAAATAAATATTTAAGTTTAACAAAACAAATCCAAATTAAGGTGTAAAAATGGCATTCAAAATTTTTGGAAAAGATGAAGAAGTAGGAGAAGAAGACTTCATAGAAATAGAAAGTTTAGGAGAAGTAGAAGGCAAAACACGTATAAGAATCGAAAATCTTAGCGATTACAGAGATGTTGAAAAAGTACAAAAACTAGTAAGAGAAGGCAATATAGTTTTCTTAAAAATTAGAAAAATAAAAGAAAGGGATTTAGGAGAACTAAAAAGATGTGTTGAGAGACTAAGAAAAACAGCAATAGCATCAAATGGAGATATCATAGGTGTTGATGAAGATTTCTTGATCATAACACCAACATTTGCAAAAATATACAGAGGAGAACCAGCACCACAACCAACAGAAGAGCAAAGATTTTAAAATACTTTAATACCTAAAATAACAAAAATAGTCTATGAATTCTAAGAAATTCGTAGCGCTATTCTTTATATTTCTAATGGTAGCTTCAACTATTGCTTTTGCGTTCATAAGTTCAAGAAGAACACCTGAACAAGAACATGTTGAAATACCAACACAAAGAATTATAGATTATAAATTATCTGATTCTCAAAGACAGATTCTACTTTCTAATGGATATACGCTTATAGAATATGAGTTTCCAACTGCTTGTTTGGATTGTGGTCCAATAAAGTCAAGACTTGAAAATATAGCGCAAACATCAAATAATCAGATTTTTTTACAAGAATTTATTGGGTCAGCACAACAGAAAGTTACTATGACTAGTCTTAATGGTCAAAAAATTTTAGAAGATGAATTTACAGAAGATGATATTAATATTGTATGTGAAATTTTAGTTCAAGAACCTTTGTGGTGTATTTCTAGTAAATTATAGTTAAGTACTTAAATTTTACTTTTTATATTTAAAATATGTCTACATTTGGACTGTCTGTTTATTTATTTCCTAAAAAAGAACTGAATGAAAAAGATATAGCTGAAAATAATTTAAAAAAAATTACTGAGTTGAATAATAAAAAATTTAAAGATATTTTCAAAAGAATTCATGGGGGTGCCAAATATTCATCAGAAATGGTTAATATGTGGGATAATGGAGATTATGGACATACAATATTTATAGAAAGAGATGGATGTGTTTATGAAAAATATTTTGGTGGGTATGAAAAACTTCTAACTTCACTCCAAAGAGCTTATATAAGTATTTCGTCATTTATAGAAGAATATTTAAATGATTTTGATTTACAACCTGAATTAAAAATAGATTTTTACGAAGTTCCATGGTCAGATGATTCACCTAAAGAATACTTTGAAAAAATACAAAAAAATCTTAAAGATTTTGCCAATTCTATTGGAGCAGATCAAATAGTGCCTTTATATAAAGATGATGAATTATTTGTTTCTCTCATTCCTAAAACAGAATTAAAGAAATTAAAGACTATAAAAGAATCATAATTTACCAAATTTCTCTTCCATTTCCTTGATTTCGTTCTGAAATCTTTCTATAATTCTAGGAAGATCTTCATCTTTAACACTAAGAATATCTGATGCTTGCCTTAAAAGGTTCTGTTTTTTCTTTAATCTATCCCATTCTTTTTTATCTATCATTTTTTCTTCCTCAATGCTTTCCAAGTATCAAATAATTCCTTTATTTTATTCGGAACTTCATCTTCTTTTACATCAAGCTTTTTAGCAACTTCTTTCAAGATTTTTTCCTTTTCTTGTAATTGTTTTAATGCAACTTCTCCAGAAGCAAATTCTAATCTAACAACTCCATCCTGGATTCTTTTTGTTCTAAATATTGATATAAAGCCTACTTCAGATGTATTATTACAATGCAATCCACCACATGCCTCATGATCTAAATTACCTATAGATACTATTCTTAATTGTTTTTCAGGAACTGCTCCACCTTGATATATTCTAAATCCATATTTCTTTTCTGCTTCTCCTCTTTCAAGAACCTCAGTTTTTATTGGAATCTTCTTTTCAACTATCTGGTTTGCTTTATTTTCTATATCTTGTAATTGTTTTTCTGTTAATGTATCATAATGTGTTATGTCTAATCTTGCTTTTTCAGCTGATTTTTCTGCACCATGTTGCCACACATGCTGGCCTAATATTTCCCTACAAGCAGCATTTATAATATGAGTAGCACTATGATGTCGTTTTAATGTATCTCTTCTGTATTGATTTACCCTACATTTGATATATTCTCCTTCTTTAACACTACCCAAAACCTTATGAACAATCACGCTTCCGACTTTTTGCACATTCAAAACAGGAGCATTTCCTATAAATCCAATATCTGATTTTTGGCCACCTGATTCAGCATAAAAATATGTCTTATCCAAAACAACCCATTC
Organism: uncultured archaeon; assembly: GCA_964386885.1. GTDB lineage: Archaea > Aenigmatarchaeota > Aenigmatarchaeia > CG10238-14 > CG10238-14 > JAFCEW01. The sequence continues at coordinate 2,075 of CAYLUO010000025.1, read as the reverse complement.
ATTATTTATTATTCTTAGAACAGCAGCATCAAATTCATATTTATTTGGATCATCATAAAACATTATTTTTGTTGCAGGCAATCCAGAAACATCTATTTCCTGTCTTAATTCTAATTTTTTCTTTTCTTTCATATGTGCTTCAGTAACTTTTACATAAAAATCATTAGGAATTTTCAAATCAGGAACAAAATTCTTTACTAATTCTGGTGTAATACCTTCAGAATCATATAATTTCATTAGTCTTTCTTCGTCTAATGGTTCTTGATTTTCAACAATTCTTTTTACTATATTCTGAGTTCTCATTTTAGTATTAGAATATCTTTTCTTTTCTATTTCCAAAATCTCATTTATATTATCAATATGATCTACAAGTTCTGGATATATTGGTTTTAGATGATTAGCATGTAATTCACATATTTTTGTTAAATCTAAGTTCCATCTGAATTCATCCATAAATCCTAACGCTCTTCTTAGTATAACTCTTAGATTATAACCTCCACCAACATTGCTAGGAAGCATTCCATCTGATATGGCAAATGTCAGAGCTAAAGTATGATCTGCTATTGCATATATAGCTTCTAATGGCCTTACTTTCTTTTCTAATAATTCAACTGTGGTTCCTAATTTCTGTGCTATTGTTTGTTTTGCTTTTGCCATATTTTTAACTTCATCCATATTCAGGGCTCCTGATAATTTCGAATATTTTTCAAAGAAATTGTGGTCATATTCTATTCCTGTTTGTTGTTTTAGATATCTTACAACTGGCTCAAAAGCAATATCATAACTGGTTGGAGTTCCTTGTGTTATCCATGAAAATCTTTCCAAACCAGCGCCCATGTCTATAACTTTTTGATCTAATTCCTGAACTCCAGAGTTTGTTTCTTTAAATTCTGTAAATACTGCATTTCCAATTTCTAATCCTCTGACAAAATATTCTAAAGAAGGACCAAATGCATTAGGACCAACCCATACATCTTCCATAAATATAATTTCTTCTGGTTTTATTCCAAATGCTTTTGTTAATAGATCAAAATCCAATTCTATACATTTTTCTTTCCAGTATCCTTGCTTTCCGTCATATAATGCGCTCTGTTGCACCATTACAAATGATGTATAGTGTCTTCCAGTAACACCAACATTAGGTATATCATTAAATCTTAAGCATGATTGCGGAACTATAGATGGATTAACAGGAAAATCAAAAACCAAATTACCATTTTCTATTCTGTAAAAATCTATAATACCAGCTATTGTGAAATACAATGGGTACCATCTACACACAACAGGATATCTTCTGAGTGGTTTGTGGCCATTTTTCTTAAAGAAACTTTCTATTGTTTTCCAGGATTCTATATATCCTAATCTTTGCTTTGTAGGTGGATTTCCAATAAAATCATAAGCTTGGCAAGGAGGATCAGCACATAATTTTCTTTTAGGATCTATTGTCCAGAATGCTTTGCCACAGCTTGGGCATATTTTTCTCTGGAATCCTTTATTTAATAGAAAATCGATTTTATAATGTTTTTCCCATTCTTTTGAAAATTTTCTTTTCAGTTCTGGTTTATTTAACAAAAAAACACCTAAAGAAAATTATTGGAAAAGAAATATTAATAATCTAGGCAGCTGTCAATTTCTGTTCTTTGATCTGTAATAACTTGCAAAGAGCTTTTATCATTTTTGGCTGAATTAGTATTATGTCACTTGCAGTCACAATTCCTACTAATCTTTTTTCATGTAATACTGGAAGTTTCTTTATATTATGTTCTGTCATTAATTCAACCGCTTTTTCTATTGTATCATTATCTTGTATTGTTATTACATTCGTTGTCATTATATCTTGTACTCTAACTAGTCTTGGATCATCCCCTCTTGCAACTACTTTTCCAAGTATATCTCTTTCAGTTAAAATTCCTATTATTTTTTCATCTTCTAGAACAAGCAGACCTCCTATTGTATGTTTTGTCATTATTCTTGCTGCGTCTTTTATCAAAGTTTCTTTTGTAGTTGTCAAAACTTTGTCGTTCATAACTTCTTTAACTAACATAAGTATGTATTAGGATTTAGTGTATTTAATT
>CAYLUO010000024.1:0-6188 GCA_964386885.1 uncultured archaeon | reverse complement strand
TTTTCTTATCTCCTTTATCTTCATCTTCCTCTACCCTTTTTAGTTTTAATGATAAATCTTCTGGTACAGATTTTAAAATCCTGACCTGTATACCAACTATACCTTGTTTAAGATTAGCAACAGCAAATCCTTTATCAACTAAATTATCAGCATAATAACCAGCATGTTTAATATAACCATCTTTAAATTTTTGCATTCTTCCTCTTTCTCCACCTAATTTTCCAGAAATTTTTATTTCAACCCCAACTGCACCAGCATTCATTATATCTCCTAAATATCTGTTAGCTATTCTTTTATAGAATATTCCTCTTTCTAATGTTTTTGCTATCCTATCAGCGATTAACTGAGCATCTAAGAATTGGTCTTCAACGTCTTTAACATCTAACATTGGATTTTCTAATTCGAATTTTTCTTTTATTTCTTCTGTTATTTCCTTAATTTTTCTGCCTAATCTTCCTATAACCAAACCAGGTCTACTGACAAAAACAATTATCCTTGTTCCTAAAGGAGTTCTTTGAATTATAGTGTGACTATAACCAGCCCTATCAAATCTCTCTTTCATAAATTCCTCTATTACTGCTTCTTTTATTGATTCATTTACGAAATATTTTTCTACTGCCATTATCTTTCCTCCACTTTTATTGATAATCTGCACATTTTTGCTTCTTTTCCTCTATGGCTATATCTACTCTTTGGAAGCATAAACCTGAATGTTTTGCCAATATTTGCTTCTTTTATAAATAATTTATCTATATCTAAATTTTTTGCTTCAGCATTTCTTTCTGCATCTTCTATAAGCTCTAGAATCTGTTTTGTTGCTTTAGTATAATATCTACCATCTATAGATCTTTTTTCATTAAGAATATCTGTTAGAAATTGCTTTGCTTTTTTTGTTTGTTTATTTCTTATTTTATCAAAAATTATTTTTGAATCTTTTTTTGAAATCCTTGCCAATGGTCTTTTTGCTTCTGCTATTTTTTTCATATCATCACTTTAGTGGAATGTGTTTTGAACCTCTTGTCGCACCAACTCCAGGTGCTGAATGCATAACTCTTTTTCTTGTTTGAGAAAATTCACCTAATCTGTGTCCAATCATTTCAGGTGATATAACAACCATAAAATATTCTTTGCCATTGAAAACTCCGATTTTGATATCAACCATTTCAGGAAGAATAATCATATCTCTTTCATGTGTTTTGTGGAATTTATCAGGTTTTTTTCTAATATTTTCCAAAAGTTTCTTTTGCCTGTCATTTAGTCCTCTAAGTAAAGTTCTTCTTTCCCTTGAATTAATCAATTTTGCAAATTCTTCTAAAGTCATTTCTTTTAATTGTTCTAATGATTTCCCTTTAAATGAAAATATTTTTACCATAATTATCACTTCTTTTTCTTACCCATTCTTCTTGGCGCTATTGATCCAACTTTTCTACCTGGTGGGGCATGTCTTGATACTGCTTTAGATATACCTGGTTTTGTTTTACCCCCAAATGGATGGTCTACAGGATTCATTGCAGTACCAGATACTCTTGGATATAATTTTCCTCTTGCTTTTCTTGCATAATGCATAACACCAGCTTTGACAAATGGTTTTTCTTTTCTTCCTGCTCCTGCTGGTATTCCTATTGTTGCTAAACATTTTTTATCTAATTCTTTTGTCTTACCCGAAGCTAATTTTATTTTTACTTTTTTTTGTGTTAAACCAGTGACAGTTGCAAAACTTCCAGAACTTCTGCATAATTTTGGGCCAGAACCTGGATATGTTTCTATTCCAAATATTCTTGTACCTTCTTGGGTTTTAGATAAAGGAATCACACTTGATGACTCTAGTCCTTCCCAATATTTTATAACATCACCTACTTTAACACCTTCAGGAGCAATATGATATCTTTTTGATTTGTCAGGAAATTCGATTAACATTAAAGGAGTATTTCTAATAGGATCATGAATTATTTTTGTAATAACACCTATAGTATTCTCTTTAGATAAATTATATTCTGGTTTTCCCTTAAATCTATGAGATGGAACTCTATATCTTGGTCCACCCTTTCCTCTTGCTCTTGGTATAATTCTTTTTCCCATTTAAATCATCTATACTATCCCTATTTTTACAGCCACATCAGCAGCTGAATATTTTGGTTTAAGCTTAATAAATGCTTTCTTTTTACCTTCTCTTGTTATAACTGTATTTACTTTCTCAACTTCTACCTCAAACAATTTCTCTATTGCTTGTTTGATATCTTGTTTTTTATATCTCCTGTCTACTATAAAGACTAATTTATTTTCTCTTTCTACCATAGAGATATTCTTTTCTGTTACATGTGGGTGCTTTAACACATCTAATGGGTCCATATTAATCACTAAATACCTTGTCTAATTGCTCTATTGCTGATTTGCTCCATATTGTTAATCTTCCAGGGATAGATCCTGGAGCTAATAATTCAGCATCTAAATCTTTTAAATATGATAAATTTGTGCCTGGAATGTTTTTAATTGACTTTTCTATTCCATCACTTTTTGTAACTATAAATAAAGGTCCTGTCTTTTTCTTATATTTTCTTCCTCTCATTTTTCCTCTAGTTCCTCTTATTTTTTTTATTCTAATTCTTTCTAATTCTTTTTCCAAACCAAGATTTTTTAATAATTCTTCAATATCTTTAGTTTTTTTCATTGATTGAACTTCATCTTCAAGAATAATTGGCAAATCTTTTAATTTTTCTACTTTATGACCTCTTTCTTTAACAAGATCTTTGTTTGCTGTTGCTGCTATTGCAGATCTAATTGCTAATAAATTTTCTTTTTTGTTTATTTTTTGTTCCCATATTTTTTCTGCTTTAGGCGGGAATGCTTTTCTACCTTTTACTGCTTCTGGTACTCGTCTTGCCCTGAAATTTAAATGAGGTGTTGTCCCATGCAAACGTGGTAGTCTTGCTAAATCTTTCATCATCATTGTCCATCTGTCTCTTCTTCTACCATGATAATGGGCAGAAGTTCTCAAACCAGCTTTAGGATTAGCGCCATATGATTGTCTTTTATTTGCTCTAACTGTGAGAAATGCTCTTTTAATCAAATCTGGCCTATATTGTGTTCTAAATACTTTTGGTAAATTTATGCTTTTTGTTGCTTTTCCTTTTATATTATATATATTAACCATTTCTATCACTTGCTAATTGTTTTTATTTCAATTGGTGTTGGTGCTTGTTTAGGAAGTCTTATGCCAGCTCTTAATATAATAAGCCTTTTTCTAGCACCTGGAACAGATCCTTGTATGAAAATATAATGTTTTGGAACAATTCCATAACCTGTAAATCCTGCTTTTGGTGTTATTTCCTTACCATTTTCTCCTATTTTTATTATTTTTTTATTAAATTCTGTTCTTTGCTGAAATCCCATTTGACCAGACATAGCAACAGTCCATGGTGTTTTTCCTGGTCTTTCAGAACCTAATGCACCAATAATCCTTCTTTTCTTTTTATTTTTTCTGGATCTAATTTTAACACCAAATCTTTTTACAGCTCCTTGTGTTCCTTTTCCTTTTGATATAGAAATTACATCAATAAATTCTCCTTCTTTGAATATATCCTTTGCTGTAAGTTCTTTTCCTAATAATTCCTTAGAATAATCAAGTTTTTCTTTCATATCCTTACCTGAAACTTCTATTTCAAATATTTCTGGTTTTTTCTTCCCGATTGCAGATTGTCTAGGATTTGTCTTTATAACAACTCTGATTTTCTTGATTTTATCTAGATTTTCTTCAATTTTCTTGAATTTTTCATTATGTTTTCTTTTTCCAACTATGAGTTTCCTTTTGATATCCTTGTCTTTTTCAATACTTTCATGCCAAATTTCGTCAAGAACATAAAATCCATCTTGATTTTCAGAATAAAAACGCAAACCAACAACAGAAACAGGAGGACAATCCAAAACAGTCACAGGAACAGTAATTTCTTCACCTTTTGTTATAGAATTTTTTCGGGTGTCAATAAAAGAAATATGAACCATACCAGCTTTATAACCAGCAAAACCAGGTATTTTTGGTGTTTCAGAATAAGACCAATTCTTAACTCTAGGATAGATTCTTCTAGCTCTTTTTCTAGGCCAAAACTGCAATGTACCAGATCTTGGTTTACTGTGTCTTACCATGGTTTATCACTATGAATTGCATAAAAACATTTATAAAATAATGTTTTTGCTATTTAATATACTATTCTTCATAAAATAAGGTATTAAAAATTATTGCTTCTAGTAGATAATTTTAAATAACTACTTTTTAGTAAATAATTCTATGGTTTTGACTAATACGCAGAAAAAATATTTAGGAGTAAGATCAATTGATCCCTTGTCTTTAGCAACTGATATAGCCGATTTAGAAGGAATCTGTAAAAAATGTAGGTATGATACTGATCATGGTAAATATGGATTTGATAATGGATCCAGAACATCATGTTTAAAATTTATAGGTGAATTAATAGGAATTTGTAATTTTTACGAAATCAAATGTGATTCTGTTTTAGAAAAAAAATCCATCTTAGATGTTTTACATCAATATTTACATGCATGTACAGAGATGAATTGTAAAGAAGTGGATACATATATAGATGTCATTAAAACCTGTTTTAATGAAACCATAATAAAAGATATTAAAAAAAATATGATAGAAGTTCCAGAAAATTGTAGTATGTAATAAAATTTACAATTTTTATAAATCTATCAATTCTAAATAGTTTACATGGAAGATTGTATATTTTGTAAAATAATAAGAAAAGAAATGCCAGCTAAAATAGTATATGAAGATGAAAATGCTTTAGCATTTCTTGATGTTATGCCTAGAAGTAAAGGTATGTGTATAGTTATTCCAAAAAAACATTATACAGATCCTTCTGATGATTTTGAAATCTCATCTAAATTATTTGATGTTGCGCTTATAATATCAGAAAAAATTAAAAAATCACTAAATCCTATAGCTGTTTTCTTATCTGTAATACAAACGCAAATTCCTCATTTTCATATACGTGTATATCCTGTCTATCAGGATCAGATTCCTTTATTTGAAAACAAACCACAAGAAACAAACGAAGAAGAATTAAATTCTTTAGCTCAAAAAATAAAAGATGAAAATATTGAATGGAAAGGCAGAAAAGAAAAGGTTGTTGAAAAAATAATAGAAAAAGAAGTTGAAAAACAGCCTGAAAAACAAGAAACTGAACAAGAAAGCAAAGAAAATGACTTTTGGTTGAAAAGATCTGAAGAAATGGGATAGATATTAATACTCTTGCGAAAAAATTCAAATAACAAGCGTCAGTAGTCCAGTCTGGTTAAGACCCTGGCCTTCCAAGCCAGTGACCTGGGTTCGAATCCCGGCTGACGCATTTATGGTTTCAGAAAAAGAGTCACATTTTTTTCGAGGTATTATTATAGGTCTTGCTGGAGGAGTCTTTGGAAATATTTTTGTGACTTCTATGTATAGAATTATTGATGGAAACACAGAAGGCCATAATGTGTTAACATTTTTAGTGGGATTAATATTTTTTATAATAATTATGGCGATTTTATTTTATAAATTAGATAGAAAATAAAATTTTTCGTGTCTAATTAAACTGTTTCGGAGAGGCGGATTCGAAAGTTTTAAATATTAATATCAAAAAGTAATAAATATGAAAATGAAGTGTGATTGTCTTTGGCTCTAGGGAAAACTTTTTCTTAGATAAATCTATAAACAACTACAACTTTCGGTGGCTCTGTTAAAATTGGTGTTCTTGGTGGAATAGGTCCAGAATCCACAGCAGAGTTTTATAGCAAGTTAACTAAAAAATTGCAAGAAAGAAAATTAATTAAGAGTAACAGAGATTTTCCTCAGGTACTGATAAATAGTATACCAGCTCCTGAACTTATTCACGAGACCATTTCGGATAAAGATTTGAAACTATATGTAGAAGGTTTGAAAGAATTGGATAAATTTGGCGTAGATTTCATTGTTATGATTTGCAACACGATTCATTTGTTTTATGAGAGGTTGCAAAAGAAAATTAAAACACCAATTTTGGATTTGAGAAAAGAAGTAAGAAGATATCTGGTCAAAAATAACGTTAAAACTGTTACTATATTGGGAACACCTAACACAATCAAAAAAGGTTTGTATAAATTTAAAGGTATAAAATATATCAATCCTTCTGTCAAAGAGATGAAAGAGC
>CAYLUO010000023.1:0-6503 GCA_964386885.1 uncultured archaeon | reverse complement strand
TTCAAATCCATTTGACATTCCTATTCCGCCAGAGTTCCAACCAAAACATATGACGCAGTTCCCATACTTCCAGCTATTAAAACTGGTTGTCCAACATTCATATACGCTTTAGGAACTAATTTATGTCCAGCAGGCAAAGCTCTGGTTGCGCCTTTTCTATGAACATATAAATTTCTTTTTTTACCATCTATTTCATGTTCTTCCAATTTACAAATATTATGAGCAACATCATAAATCAGTTTCATTTCCATTTCTTCCCATGATTTATTAAATATTTTTTCAAATGATTCCCTAACCCATTTTGTCATAACAGTTCTGTTGCAAAATGCATAATTCACAGCACATATCATTGCTTTATAATAATCTTGACCTTCTTCACTATTCACAGGAGCACAGACCAATTGTTTATCAGGCAACCAAATATTATATTTATTTGCAGCTTTTTCATGAATTTTCAAATAATCTGTTGCAACTTGATGTCCAAATCCTCTTGAACCACAGTGCAACATAATAAATATTTGGCCTTGTTTTTCTATTCCAAATGTTTTTGCTATTTCTGGTTCGAATATTTTATCAACTGCTTGAATTTCTAAAAAGTGATTTCCAGCACCTAATGTTCCTAGTTGAGGTAGTCCTCTTTTTTTTGCATTGTCAGAAACTTTATTTACATCAGCACCAGGCATACACCCGTTTTCTTCCATATGGTCCAAATCATCTTTTACTGCATAACCATTTTCAACAGCCCATCCAGCGCCTTTAACCAAAACTTCATCTAATTGATCAAAAGAAAGTTTTAGTTTGCCACTAGACCCAAGTCCGCATGGAACATTTTTAAAAAGAATATCTACTAATTGTCTTATTTTTGGTCTTACTTGTTCAATTGTAAGATTTGTCTTTATCAAACGAATACCACAATTTATGTCAAAACCTGTACAGCCAGCTGATATGACCCCATTTTTATCATCAAATGCAGCAACAGAACCCATTGGCAGTCCATATCCCCAATGCATATCAGGCATTGCACAAACATATTTAACAACACCAGGCAAGCAAGCAACATTTGTTAATTGCTCGAATGCTTCATCTTGAGCATCATCAATAATTTTTTTACTTGCATATATTCTAGCTGGCACTAGCATTTTTTCTCTTGATTTTGCTGGAATTTCCCAGACATAATCACTAATTTTTTTAATATCTTCTTTCATTATATCACACATCTAAAACTACAGTTGCTATCCATTTATCTTTTTTTTCTACTGAAAATTTATGATATGTAACTGCTTTTACAACAGTTAAAATTAATTCATTTTTTATTTCTTGTCCAAAAACTTTTACTCTTAATTTATATTCTTTATTTTTTTCTAGTTTTAATACTTCAAATTTTGAAAAAAACATATTTTCTAGTTCTTGCTGTGTTAGTAATTCTGAAAGCCAGTTATAAATAAGATCTTCCTCATTTTCACCAGAAATTTCTATAACTACTGATTTTTCTAGTTTAACTTTTTTTATATCACACATTACTGAAAATAATGCGAATCCAGAGTTTTCTATTAATTCTCCTAATGTATTTCCATATGCTTTGAACATTACATCAGATGTTAGATCATCTACAAATTCAAATTTCATTTTATCTATTTTAATAGATTGATTTAATAATTTAACTTTTTAATTAAAGAAAAGAATATGTTATTATAAAAGGTGATTTTTTGCCAATATCAACAGCACCATATAAAAGAACTTATAAGCACACAAAAACACGAGGGAGTGAAGGAACAGTAAGATGTGGTAAGTGCGGAAGATTAGTCCCAAAATGGAAAACTTTTGTCACATATCAAGGATTTAGAATAACTGACCCAACATTAAGGAAACAAATCGATAAGAGAATGCTTCATGTATTTAGCAGAAAAATAAGAGTTTGTCCAAAGTGTGCAAGATTTTACCACATTATAGATAAATCAAAGTCTGTTAAAAAAAGTCATATGTTTAAATGATAAACATGGCAGTAGAAAATATAAAGCAGTTAAGAGGAGTTTTGTGGAGAAAACTCCAAGATAAAAAACAGCAGATAGAGCAAGAAAAAAAAGAAGAAATAAAATTACCAGGATTTGAGATAGGTGAAATAAAAGAGTTTACAGAACTATCAATCCCAAAAGATATACACACATTAGATGTGAATTACCCGCTTATTCCACCATTTGCTTACGCTAATATCAAATGGGACAATCAAATAAAACAATTAAGATATACTGTTAAGGAACCAGAACTTTCTGAAGACGAGAAAAAAACATTAAATAAAATTTCTGATTCTTTGATTGATTTGATAGAAGTTGGATTAACATCAATAAAAGCATCAGGAAAAGCAACAGAATATCTTGAAAAACAAATAAAAAAAGTATTGAAAGAATTGGGGATGAAACTAAACCCTGGGCAATATACAAGAATAATGTACTATATCTATAGAAATTTTGTAGGGCTTAATGAAATAGAGCCATTGCTACAAGATCCTAATATTGAAGATATAGGATGTGATGGTTTAGAAATTCCAATATATATTGTCCATAGAAGATATGGATCAATAAAATCAAATGTTATTTTTAGTAAATTAGAAGATTTAAGAGAATTTGTTGTAAAACTTTCTGAAAGATGTGGAAGATATGTTAGTTATGCAGAGCCAATTCTAGACGGAACTTTACCAGATGGATCTAGAGTAAATGCAACATTAGCAGGAGATGTAGCAACAAGAGGGCCAACATTTTCTATAAGAAAGTTTACAGAAAAACCATTTTCTCCTGTAGATCAGATAGATCTAAAAACAGTATCACCACTAACAATGGCCTATTTCTGGTATATAATCGAAAGTGGAGTTTCACTTGTAGTCGCAGGTGGAGTAGCAACTGGAAAAACATCATTTCTAAACACTGTAAGTATGTTTATTCCACCAGAGTCAAAAATTGTCTCAATAGAAGATACAAGAGAATTAAGATTACCACACGAGCACTGGATACCATCTGTTACAAGATTGGGATTTGGAATACCAATGCCAACAGGAGAAAAATACGGAGAAATAACTTTATTTGATTTACTAAAAGGATCTTTCAGACAAAACCCAGATTATGTTATAGTAGGTGAAGTTAGAGGTAAGGAAGCATATGTTATGTTTCAGGGTATGAGTTCTGGCCACCCATCATTAGGCACATTCCACGCAGGTTCTGTTGATACTGTTATTAAGAGATTAACAACACCACCTATAGAGCTATCAGCTAGTTTGGTAGAGAGTTTGGATGCAATAGTTATTATGATTCATGCAAAAGAAAAAGGAAAATCTGCAAGAAGAATCAAAGAAGTTGAAGAAATTATAAATGTAGAACATGCTACTTTGGATGCTGAAACATTTAAAGTAATAGAATGGGATCCAAAGCATGATACATATACTTTTAATAAAAATAGTCATCTTTTGAAAAAGATAGCACACAATAAAGGAACTACAATAGAAGAAGTATGGAAAGAAATAGCTAGAAGAGCAGCTATTCTAGAATGGATGACTAAAAAAGGAATAGAAGATTATATTGATGTTACCAAAACAATAAATGAATATTATAAAAATCCTGAGAATATATTAAAACAAGTTGGAACTATAAAGCCACTACCAGAAGCGCCTAAAACAGAAACAACAAAAATAAAAATTGAAAAAAAAGAAACTGAAAAGAAAGAAATAGAAGAAGAAAAAGAAGTTACTAAAGAAGAAGTTGAAGAAGAAAAAACAGAAGAACAAGCCGAAGAACCAGCTGAAGAACCTGAAGAAAAAGAAGAAAAAAGAACAGAAATAGATGTTGAGAGTTTATTTGGATTCAAAGTTGTTGCTGGAAAATAAACTCAAATTTAATTAAACCATAAAAACAAATTTATTTTGATGATACCTGTATTTTTTAAAAGAATAGCAATAAAACATTTTAGTTTTGTTTATGAAAAATATCCAGAAATATTTAAGCCATTAGAATTGACTTTAGTAAAATCAGGAATATCGGTTTCTGTAAAAAATTATGCTTGTGTTGTAGTACTTTCAACACTTTTAGCTTATATATCAAGTTTGATTGTTCTAACTGGTTTGATCGGATTTTCAATAATTAAAATGAATATTTTCTCGTTAATACTTTCAATTATATTTATACCGGTTTTAGTAGCAGTTGTAATTTTTATATTTGGAATATTTTATCCAGCACAAAAAGTAGCGCATAGAAAAAAGGATATAGAAACAAATCTCCCATTTGCTGTAGCTCATATGGGTTCTGTTGCTGCATCTGGAATTCCACCATCAGCTGTTTTCAAGATGTTGGCTGAATTTAAAGAATATGGAGTTTTAGCAGATGAATTAAAAAAAGTTGTTAGAAACATGGACACATTTGGTATGGATCCTATGACTGCTATGAGAGAAGTTGCAAAAAGAACTCCATCTGAAAAATTCAGACAATTATTACTAGGTTTTGTAAGCACAATAGAAGGTGGTGGTGACCTAAAATTATATTTAAAAAATGCTGGAGAACAGGCTTTGTTTACATGGAGGATCAAAAGACAAAAATATATTCAGCAATTGTCAGCATACGCAGAATTTTATACTGGAATTTTAATTGCGGCTCCATTATTTATAATTGCATTATTTTCAGTTATGAACATGATCCAGCCAGAATTAGGTGGATTTGGTATTTTAGATTTAATGAAAATGAGCATTTATTTACTAGTGCCAGTAGTTAATGTAGGATTTGTAATATTTTTAGAAATAACACAAGTAGAGATGTAATAAATGAAAATAGACAAAAGAATGAAAAAATTAATAATAATAAACGGAATAATCATATTTTTAAGCATACTTTTTGATTTTATTTTTTTAAGAGATGTTACCAGTTTGTTTTCTTAAGTTCTTATAATATCTGTTATAATGTTTATTGTTCCTATTGCTTTGGTTAGATATACAGCAATTGCCAAAACAAGAGCATTAGAAGATTCATTCCCGCAATTTATGAGAGATTTAGTAGAATCAGTAAGAGCTGGTATGACTCTACCTCTGGCGATAGACTCTATATCTGCTAATGATTATGGAAAATTGAGTCCATATATCAAAAGATTAAATGCCCAGTTGCAATGGGGCATACCATTTGGAAAAGCATTTCTTAAGTTTACAAGAAGTACTAAATCACCTTTAATAGGAAGAATAGGTTCGACTGTAATAGAAAGTCATAGATTTGGTGGAAATCTTACAGACGTATTTGAAGCCATTTCTACAACAACAATTGAAATAGAAAGATTAAGAGAAGAAAGAAAATTATATGTCAATTCTCAATTAATGTCAGGTTATATAATTTTCTTTGTGTTTTTAGGTGTTATAATTGGTTTACAAAGATTTCTTGTACCCACTTTATCCAATATATCAGTAAAAGAACTAACACTTGGAACAACAACAGCAACTGACATGGCAACAGAATATAAATCAATATTTAGAAATCTTATAATTTTACAAGGATTATTTGCTGGTTTGGTTATTGGAAAAATGTCTGAAGGTGCAATATCTGCTGGGATAAAACATAGTCTACTTCTCTTAGTCGTAGGTATAGTAACGTATACTATTGGTACACTTTAGCTGACAGAAGAAATATCTCCAGAACTAACTTCATCATATACATTAGAACAATTTGTAAATACTCTAAGTTTATCAGGACTACCAGTTATTGATTGATCAAAACTATCTTTTTCTCCAGGCGACAATTCTGCATTCAAATCTATTTCTTGTTTTGTTGAATCAGAATAAAAAACCTCCAAGTCTATATTTCCTAAAGGTATCACATCTGTATTTTCTATATATCCTGTTATATTTCCTGATGTAGAATTATATACTACAGTATATAATGCAATACCACCATAAGCGCATTCAATTCTTTCTTCTGATCTTTCCTCAACAGTTTCTGATGTCGATTTGGTAAAGCTAGTTATCCAGCCACCCATTATTGCTGCAACTGATAGTGTGAATGCTATTAAAAGTACAACAGCAATAAAAGGACTAATACCTTTTTTCATTAAGACACCTGTGTTATAGTTCCTTCACTATGCGTGAAATCTACATTAACATCAGGACAATTTGATCTTATCTGTCCTTTATAGAAATCATCGCCAGTTGTAATAGTAAAATTAAATGGTTTTAATACATTTTTTTCTAATGAAGTATCATTCAGACTTATTGTCTCAAATTGATCGTCTGGATAAAATAAATACAGTTCTTTTAAAGTTAAATCAAGTGATCTTTGGTTTTCAAGAATTACATATAAAACATCTGTTGAATTAGTATATGTACCAGTAGAATAAATCCTAAATTTGGCACCTATACATTGCATTTGTTCAGAAGTTGTAGTATTTTCAGTTTCTCTTAATTTCTCTTCTGCAAAGCTACTGGCCCAATAAGATAGGATACCCGCAATGCTCATAGTAGCTGCTATTAGGATAACTGCTGCTATTAA
>CAYLUO010000022.1:0-6667 GCA_964386885.1 uncultured archaeon | reverse complement strand
TCATCTTTTTCACAACAATTATCATCTTCTTTCATATTTAGTAAAGATTCTTCTATGATTACATTATCATTACTATCTAAAATTTTTAGTATAAAATCATGTTCGTCATCACCACTACTTACAAGAAATCCATATGTTTTTACAAATATTATACCAGATTTTTCAACTGGGTTCAAATCTATAAATTCCTCATCATTGTGTTTGATCTTCATTTTACATTTATTAGAAGAACTACACTGTCCACTTTCAATTTCTTTATAAGCTAAATATAAATGTTTACACAATGGTAATTTATCCCCCTCTTCTATAGGATCATCCCAATCTTTATATTTATCTTCGCTTTCAAAAAATGCTAACTCTCCTGTAGAGGGAATTTCTTCTACATCATGACAATGTGCTATAACTTTTGTTTTCGCATATGTTTTTGATGATGAATACACTTCCAAATCTAAATAAGTACTACCATCTTTTTTACATTCAAATTCTGTTTCAAATTTTTTATCATCACTATTTATATAAGATATACTATCTTCACACTCAACTATTGAATCATCTTCTATCTCTGATTTATATTTTTTTCCTTTACAATTCTCTATTTTTCCCTTATATGTTATATTTTCATCAGATCCCCCGCCTATACCATCACTAGATGTTATGGATAAACTACATTCACTGGGTTCTTCATAAGGACATTTACCTGAACATTCTATTTTTGGACTTGGATATACACCAGATTTTCTTAGTTCAAATTTGAAAGTTGCATCAGTATCTTCTTTGCACTCATAAACAGCATAAATTTCTTGTTTATCATTAGAATCAATATTAATAGGGTCTTTATATTTGTAAGAAGTACCACTTGATCCAGATGTAGAAACATAAAATTCTTCACAATTTTCTACTTCAGCTAATATCTTAACTTCATTATTGTCTAACTCTTCAATACTACATGAAGAAGTTATAAATACACACGTGATTTCTTCTTTAATTTTACACCTACAATAGGTTTCATCAAAATTGTCATATTCATATTCTTTCTCAGCAGATGGATGTTGTTCACAAACTGCCTTACAGTCATCTATACTGCAATCAGCTCCATATGGTTCACCCCAGTTACTACATTTACTAGTTCCATCGCTACACCCTGCTTGTCCTTCTTCAGTTCCTTCATTTTTAAACTCCCAATTTTCTGGTTCGCAAGAGACAGTAGATTCAAAAATTCCACTGAACCAATCAAAAAATCCAGCTCTAACCAAATTAGTAGAAAAAATTATAAAAATAAAAGCAAATATAAACACGAATTTAATAAGTTTCATAATAATTAAATGTGATTCATAATATTAATTTCTTTTTAAAAAGAAAATGAGTTTGATACACTTGGTTTATCTCCACAAATAAGAATAGGTTCATAAACTCCATCTAAGTTAGTAAACGTAACACTACCAGATTCTGTATTTATAATTTTAATTCTATTATCATTTCCTTCATGATTTAAAACTACAACTCTATCTTCGCCTAAACACCCTTTCCATTCACATTTTAAATCATTTCCAGATTTAATACAACTAAATTTAGAACTTCCTAATTTCTGAATCACAAGTAAAAATGAAACTAAGATAAGTATTAAAAATAATGCAAGAAAATATTTTCTAGTTTTTACAATACTTAATTTCTTGAATTTTTTCTTTGTTTTCTTTTTTCTAACCATTACCATTCAACCTGATCTAATTGTTCACCATTACTACATGCTATTACAACATAATATGATTCTCCCTCTTCCAAACTAGGACTTTCAAAAGTAATAGAAGATGATTCACTTTGTATTAATTTAGAATCACCAGTTTGTATAGCTATAGTTGCACCACCAGAAGGTATTTCACAATTTTCCCATTCACAAATTAAATCAACATCTTCTTTCCAACAATTTAATGATATTTCTTCAGAAGGTGTAGTTGTACCTGGCACAGTTGTACTAGGAGTTTCTGCTGTATAATATCCTGCAGCAATCCACCAATAGTCTGGTCCCATTTTAGTTATTCCTGTATTCCAATCAGAATCATACGATGCAATATCAATAGGGTCATATGATTCTACCATTCTATCCCATAATGTTACATCAGGCTCACATGTACCATAATGAACCATTCTTTTAATTATTTGATTTGATGTTTCTTCTGTTAGTCCTCTTTCAGATTTATAATATCTTTGCATATCAAGTAAACATCTTTTAGCATCTAAAGCAACTGTTCCACTTCCACATTCTTTTATATGAAAACAATATATTCCATCTTCGCATAATGGTATACCAACCAGAACTCCATATGCTCCTTCTTGGCCTACTCTTGCATCGCCATCTATATCTATCTTTATCTTATGCTGACAAAATCTTAGAGCATTATAGCTTGATTTATCTTGATTATAATCCTCACATAAATTACTACATTCAGAAAGTGCTGCATAATAGTTATAACTTTCAGTCACATCTTCTACTGGTTGTATCTGGTCTAATTTCATTTTCTGGACAAACATTCTTATTACAACCAAAACAACTACAATAAGAATAAATAAAGTAAAAATAAGTTCAAGTGCATTCAATCCTTTTTTTCTCATTTAACCACAAATTAATATATCACTATTATTAATTTTTCTTCGTTTCAAATAAAGATTACTATTTGCATTTATCACAGAAAAATTTACAAATATATTTCCTGAATTTACTTCTGGTAATTTACATTTATTTATACGAATAACCTGAACAGAATAATCAACAACAGCAGCAACTCTTTTTATATCATCTATGTTAAGATTTTCTTTTGTAGTTGCATAAAACTCATCACATTGATCTGTCATAAATCCATATAATATATCCTGAAAATCTTGAAAACTAATTTGAGTATCATTTAATTGTATGCACATATATTTTACATCAGCTGTAATATCAATATCAATTTTCTTTTCAGATTGAGTATAGAAAAATTTTACAATAAAAACTCCAACAACTATAACTACAAAAAATAAAAACATTAGAAAAATATATTGCAAAGCAAGTCCTTTTTTTAACATGCAATCTCAACAGTCCCTGTAAACCATTTATATTGAACATTAACAGATGTTACTTCTTTATTACAAGTTATAGAACAATATTCTTTGTTTATAGTTATTGTAGATGGATTAATCAAGTTAGTATTAATAACATAGCACAGAGCATCATCTTTACATTCACCTTGTTCATTTTTCAGATAACATAAATCACAGTATTTTTCTAATACAGCAGTATTAAGAGAAGCTTCAGATACTACTTCAGTTTTTACTTCACATTTTTCTTCTTCATCTTTATCAAAAAAAGAAAGTTCCATTATTTTATCCTTATATTTAATCATGATTCCGACAACAACTAAAACAACTACAATAAGTATGAAAAGCTTCATTGGATATTCTAAAACCATTGTCATTTTAGCTCACCTCTATTTTTTTACTAGTTGAATTATAACTTATAGCTATCGAACCTTTTTCTTGTATAGTATCTGCTTTCCATGTTAGTATATTTTCAGGATTATAATTCTCTTGTGTTAAAACAGAAGACACATCAGCTTGTGTCAAAGGTACATCTAGATTGTTTCTCAACACAACTTCATAACAGATTTTATCTTGGCCAACATTTAATTTTCCTGTTGTTTCCCAGCATGCTATTATATATGCAGCCAAATGATCTCTAACATAAGGAACAGCTTGATTAGATTCTATTATTTCTGTTTTAAATGAAGTTGATTCTGGTGTACAATAAGAAGGTAAAGGAGGTTTCATATAAGATGGAATCGGTAACAATCCTCTTAGTCCTCTGACAAAAGAACAATATGCATTTCGTATAGCTGGTGACAATTTTGTTCCTATAAGTGTTAAAAGAAGAATTATTGTAACTAATGCTATTATAAAATATGCGATTGTTTCTAAAGCAAGACCTTTCATAATATCATTTTATATTTTATTTTTAATTAAGATGTTTCCGAGTTATAGCAGCAACACGCTCTCATAATTCCTATTGCTCCGTCCTCTAAATTACAATCCGAAGTCCAACCAATATTCTTTTCTGAATTTGGTGTACATATTAATAATGGTTCAGATGTTAATGAAACAGTTTTACATTCTCCACCATACCAACCAAATTCTATGCATTTTTCTACACAAGTTTTATCATATATAGTCGTGGTTGGTATTGGTAAAGTTGTTGTAGGAACTATAGTAGTTTCTGTAACACTCAAAACTAAAATACTTATTTCTGGACCAGTCGCATTATAACTAATTTTTATTTTATACAAATTTTCTTTCTAGATTTTATCAAAATAAACTTGAATAAATTCACTTTCAAAGTCTTGTTTTACTATATCAAAATCCTGAACAAAAACATCAATTACATAACAATCATCATTTTCTAAATCAGAACCAAAATTGTGTCTTCTCCAACACATGTCAGCGCATTTTTCTAAATTATCTTTAACTCTAACAGATGTACCATTTAATTCTTCATAGCATTTTTGTGGAACATGTTGCCACATTAATATCATAAAAATTACAATCACGGCTATAGCTACAATCAAATGAAACATTCCAGGTACAGCTCTAATTATTGACATCTTAACCACCAGCAGTTGCCACTATATTTTGAATAACACCATGGAATAAAATAACAGAAAGTATACTAGTAGCTGAATATATAATAATTGCTCTTAAAAGCATCTGAGAAATTAAATGATCCCTTGAAACTTTGTCAAATCCATTTTATATTCCATTTAATAATAATGCAAATAATACGACAGCTTCTATTGTATATATTCCAACAACAGCTTGCAATACAGTCATTGGCATAACTTTTGTAAAATCACCAACCAAATCGTTTAATAAATTGGTAGCTCCTAATCCTTCTCCGCCTAATAATCCTAATCCTAAATTCTTTTCAATTTGTGCTAATTGTTCTGCAAGCATTCTTAACATATTTATCATAAACATCCCAAGAGAACCTGTTATTGCACAGACCAAAGGAACAACAAATCCAGCTTGCATTTTTATTCCTGCTCTAACATCTTCTAATAATTCCCTGATCTTTGCTTCTATTTTGCTAAGATCTTCAAGATATGTCCCAAATGTTTTTGATATATCTCCAAGCAAAACAGAACTTTTTTCTGATGCATCTGATAAGATTCTCATAACTTCTTCAATAAGAACAGAAGGAAAATACAATATAATTCCGTATTTCTTGTCAAACATGGCTCTTTTAAATGTCATGCTAAAGTTCTTGATATTATATAATAATTTTGTGAAAAAGTCAAATGTTGGTCTTTTTTGCATTCCAAGTTTTTCATATTCTTCTAATGTTTTTATAATTGCTTTTTCTATAGGAAATCCTTCAGAAAGATAATTACCTAATGAAAATAAACCTATCTGGAATTCACTCTCTATATTTTTTATATTATTTCTGATTTTGATTCTTTGGAAACTTTTCAAATAGAAAAATAAAAAGAACATAATACCAAAACCAGCAGATATAGAAAATGTTGACAACAAATTTGCAATACTTAATTCGGCTTCTTCCATCAATATATCTTGTTGTAATGGTTTTGCAACTAATGATAATCTTCCATAAAGGTCAAGAAAATGAAACATTCCATAAGACATTATCAAAAATCCAACTATAAGTGCTAGAGGTAAAATAGGTATGAGAATTTTCTTTCCTTTACTTACAATCGCATACATATTTGGCGGTGGTAAATCTGGATGTTTTGAAATATCAGGGACCATAAATGCTGATGGTCTTTTCACTAAAATTCTGTTTATGAAAAAATAAAGAATCAATGGCAAAATAGCAATATAGCCAATAACTAATGCAAATGGATTAACAGATTCATGCAAAAACATTGAAATCATAGGAAACATTATAAGTCCCATAACTGGCAAAAGCAAACCCATCACATGCAAGATATTTATAGGTCCTGTAATATTTTCAACATAACTCTTCATTTTTCTATGCGTATTAGTTAAAAGAAAATCTAGAGACTTTCTTAGTATTCTTTCTCTACCTTCTTCTGAAGGTTCTGTCATAATTCCATACAGCAAACTCAAAGAACGAACAAAATCTTCATTCCAAATAACCCATTTTTGCATATATGCTGAGAGAGCTTCTTCAACTGTTTTGTATTTTCCGACTTGTAAATCCCACATAGCCTTTTTTATATCACTACTTATAGGACCTTTTGCATGTTCTGCTGCAAAATTAACCGCACCTTCAAAATTTGGATGTAATTTTAGATAAATAACCATGTAAAGAATTATTTTGATTGATTCATCTCCTGTCTGTACTTTTAAGACTTGTGACTGGAATTTTGGATAAGTGTAAATGTAATAGAAAGCACCCAATGGAAGCAGAAACATGATTGCCATAAGAGTCATGTCATTTATTAGAAAAGAAATGAAAAACGAAAACATTAACACAACTAGAAGTGATAGAACAGCAGCAGAAAATACTCCTTCTGGTGTTGCATTTATAGTCCCAAATATTATATCATCTTGCAATTTTGGTTTCATACTCTTAGGACAAGGCAATCTTAATGTTTCAGAATATTTACATATTTTTTCGAATTTATTTATATCCAGATTCTGACATTCCATTTCCAGATAT
>CAYLUO010000021.1:0-6834 GCA_964386885.1 uncultured archaeon | reverse complement strand
AATTGAAGAAGAACTAGGAAAAGAATTCATATTTTTAGATTTGTCTCAAGAATGTGATCGTAATACATTATCTGAATTTAGAATAATCCCAAGATATACACCAACTGTGCTTATAGGATGTGATGTATACATTGGTGTGAAATCTAAAGAAACATATGAAAAATCAATAAAAGATCTTTATAATATGTAATTGAGGATTTTCAATGAAAGAAAAAACTAAAAGATTCATCTACATTTTAATAATAGCTATAGCTTTAATAGGATTTTTCTTTGTTGCAAAAAATTTATCACCAGATTATTTTAAAAATCTTGGATTATCCTTACCATTGCCTGCATTTACATTTTTAATAGCAATAATAGACGGATTTAATCCTTGCACTATGTGGGTTCTGACATTTCTATTGGTATTGTTAATTTCAGTTTCACATTCGAGAAAAAGAATATTTGCAGTTGGATATACTTTTGTTGTCATGGTATTTATTATATATTTCTTATTCATGGCTGCATGGTTGAACGTGTTTTTATTCATTGGATATTTTGACATAATAAGAATTATAATTGGTATAGTTGCATTGACAGCAGGTATTATAAATTGTAAAGAACTTTTCTGGTTTAGGAAAGGAGTAACATTAATGATACAAGAACAGCATAAAAATCCATTACTTAGAAAAATTGAGTCAATGAAAGATGTTATTAAAAAAGGATCAATGCCAGCACTTATAATATCATCTATAGTTTTAGCCGCATTTGCTTCTCTTGTAGAATTACCTTGTACAGCAGGATGGCCATTAATTTATACAAATATCCTATCACAACGAGGATTTGAAAATACTTTTGGTTATTATACATATTTGTTACTTTATAACTTAATTTACATAATTCCGCTCTCTATTATAATAGCAATATTTGGGTATACCTTTAAAGGAAAACAAATTTCAAAACACCAAATGAAAATGATAAAATTCATTGGCGGATTTATCATGATCTTACTAGGAATAATTTTGTTGGTTAATCCTGAATTATTAATTCTAGTCTAGTTTATCAAAAAATTTATTTATTATAATAAACCCAAATAAAATTAGATAGTATGAAAGGATTATCGCCTTTAATGGCAACTGTTATGCTCATAGCATTCACATTAGCAGTTGCAGCTTTGATTGGTAGTTGGGTTACATCAATGGTAAAAACAGAAACAAATATAGTAGAATCAGGCGCAACAGAACAAATTAATTGTTCATCAGGTATTTTAGATATAGTTTCTGTTGAATGTGCTAGTGGGGATCCTGGTAATGTAACAATAGCAATACAAAACTTGGGAACTGTAGATTTATATGACTTTTCTGCTGTTTTTAAAATAAACAGTACACTTAATACAAATGGTACATATTCAAATTCTTCAGTTGCTCCAAATTCGACAGATCCTTTAGGCCCTGGGGAACAATTTATATTGTCATATTCTTATACAACTACAAATGCTACAATAAGTTCAATTAGAATAGCACCTGGAAATTGTCCACAAGCATATGCAGAAGACACAATCACAACTTATTCATGCAGTTAATCTTTTTCTTCCAATTCTTTATTTATTTTTAATACACTTTCTCCTAAAAGTCTAAATTTTTTATTAAGTTCATTATCCATATCTAAAACTTTTCTAACAACATCCCTATATTTATTTTCTTGATCTATTTTGTATTTTTCAAAATTATTTTCTATTTTTGACATTTTTGTCAAATATTCTGACTGATCTTTTCTAATTGATTTTATTCCTTGTTCTATAGGAGATAAATCTATTTTATTTATAATATCAGCGATTTTTCTCATTTTTTGTTTATAAAATTTTTGAGCATGCATCAAATCTCCAATTAGAGCAAATAAAACTAAGAAAAATATTAGTTCTATACTTTGGAAATTTAACAAAACTAGAATAAGTAATACAACAGACAAAAACCAAATTAACCAAAAAACTCTTCTGAAAATATTCATCCAAATCAATTATTTGTTAGAAAAAAACATTTAAGAGCTTAATCATTCTTTTATTTTTTCATCATATTTTCCTTGTTCAATATCTTTAAGAAACTCTTTAGGAGTTTTGTTCTCAATTGTTAATGGCATACTTACAATAGAAGATGCAATTTCTCTTACTGCATTTTTCATATTTTTAGCAAGTAAATTTTCTCTTTTCATTTTAGTAATTTTTATTATTTGATCAATTGTTAAATTTCCAATAATTACAATTTCTTTTGGTTCTTCTTTTTTAGCAGGTGTAGCTTCTTCTTTTTTATTATTATTTTCTTCAGATACTTCTTCAGTTTCTTCGCCTTCTTTGTTATCTTCTTCTTTTTCTGGGCCTTTCTTTTCTATGACTTCTTCTACCACTTTTTCTTTCTTTTTTTCAGGAGCTAATTTTTTTAATCCTAATTCTTTTTTGACTAATGAAGATACAGGAGGAGTCCCAACTTTTACTGAAAATTCTTTTGTTTTTTTATCAATTATTAATTTTACAGGAACATTCATCCCAGCATATTCTTTGGTTTTTTCATTAATCTCTTTGAAAACTTCACCTATATTCAATTTATATTGTGATAGTTTTGGTGCTGTAGCTGGGCCTGGTGCTGCTTTACCACCTTCTACAAGCAAATCAATTGTTTCTTTACTCATGTTATCAACCAATATCTAAAATTAAAAGTTTTTATAATTATTCATTTTTCTTAATAATTTTAACTAATCCTGCATTTACAGTTACAGGAATAGGAACTGTTACTTCTATAAGTTCTATAGTAACTTCACCTTTTACAGGATCAAATCTTGTCACTTTACCCTTTTCGCCTTTAAATGGACCACCAATTACTTCTACTATATCTCCGTCATCGATTTTAATTTCTTTTTTCTTTGTTTCTAAAAATCTTTTTATATCTTTTATTATAATTGGTTTTCTTATAATACCTCTTGCATGTGGAATTTCACGTAAGGTAGTTTCAATATCTCTTAGTTCACCTTCAATGAAGATATATCCTTTAATTTCTTCAGGATGTATTACAGCTTTTATATCTAATTCGCTATTTTTAGCTTTATTTGCTACTGCCTCAGCAACAACGTTTTCTCTACCTATTATTGTCTTTACTGTATAAATCATCTAAAAACCCAATGCTATTACTCCAAGCATAGATAATATATAAAATGAAAACCCGATTATTCCTATTATAATAAATCCAATTCCACATATTCTGGCTGTTTTCTTAAGTTCAGCTCTTGTTGGTTTTCTTGCAATTTTTAATGTTCTTTTACAAAGTACCAAAAACCCTTTTATTTTTCCAAAATTTAAAAATTTACCAAGCCCTAGTTTCATATAATCACTATAAATAATTATTATATATTGTTTAATAATATGTGCTTAAAAAAGAACTTAAACAAAATCAATTCCTAATTCCTGTTCCATTTCATTTTTTCTAGCTTCGAATAGTCTTATTCTTTCTTCTTCTTCAGTCATTGTAACCCCAGTTACTATAACTAATGTTCTTACTGTATCTCCTAATTCTTTTTCTACTTGTGCTCCCCATATTACTTTTGCTTCTGGAGCTAATTTGCTTGAAACAACATTAACTATTTCCTGAGCTTCTTTTATTGTTATATCAGGACCACCACTTACATTAATCAAAGCGCCTGAAGCGCCTTCTATTTCTAAAGACAATAATGGATTTGACAATGCCTTATCAACCGCTTCTGTTGCTCTATGTTCTGTGTCAGATTCGCCCATACCAATCATTGCATATCCTCCACCTGACATAACAGCTCTTATATCTGCTAGATCCAAGTTTATTAATCCTGGTTTTGTTATTAGTTCTGCTATTCCTTTAACAGAATTAACTAAGATCTCATCGGCAACCTTAAATGCAGTTGCTAAACTAACATTAGGAACAATTTCTAACAACTTATTATTTGGAATTATTATAATCGTATCAACTACTTTTCTTAAGTTTTCTAGACCTTCTTTAGCATTTCTCATTCTTACTTTACCTTCCATTGAAAATGGTAAAGTAACAACTGCTATTGTTAATGCACCTAATTTTTTTGCTGTCTCAGCCACTATAGGCGCAGATCCGGTTCCTGTTCCACCACCTAATCCGCAAGTTATAAACACTAAATCAGAATCTTGTAAAACATCTTTTATATCATCTCTACTTTCTTTTGCTGATTCTAGACCTATTTTAGGGTCTCCGCCAGCTCCTAAACCACCTGTGATTGCTTTTCCAATAAGGATTTTAACATCAGAATCAGCATATAATAAATCTTGGGCATCAGTATTAAGAGCTATAGTTTCAACGCCAGTAATACCAACTGCCATCATTCTTGAAATTGTATTATTTCCAGCTCCACCACAACCAATAATCTTAATATTTGCTTTTCTTTCTTCCAAAATTTTTTTCAATTCTGCATCTAAAGACGATTTTTTAACAGTTCTTTTTTTAGAAACTTTTCTTTTCATAAAAATTACCTTGAGTTATTATTTTTAAGTTATTACAACTATTAATTTCTAAGAATAGTTAAACTTAAATGCATTTTGGTTATTTTCCTAGGAAAAGTTAATAAATTTTCTTTTTCTTATTTATAAAACCAAAAAGTAATTAAAAATAGTTACTACCATTAAGTATTTAAATCTTAATATGGAGAAATTGGTTAGGTGAAATAAATGATATTCGGAGAAGAAAAAGATTGGAAAGAACTTATGTGCGGAGAATCGCAAGCCGAATTAGCATCTTTAATTGAAAAAGCAAAGAAAAATAGATGTGCATATATGCAAGCAGACGACGTGAAAGTAGCCCAAGTTTGGTGTGCATTATCAGAAGTTAATGCAGACATAAAATCAATTGTTACTAAAATAGCAAGATTAGAAAATGCTGTTAAAGGAATTACAGCAATGGGTGACATTGCAAAAAGACAAGCTTTAGAAACAAAAGTTAAAGATCTTTTCAAGGCAAAAACAGACAAAGAAAAAACACAAGTAGATAAAATAGTAGATGCTTTGATGGAATTTTAGGCTTTCTTTATTTTCAATTATGCAGATTAAAAAAATGACGCATGTTTAGTTATTTTCTCATAACTCGGCCTTTACATATTTTACATGCTCCAGTTCTAGGGTCTATACAATCCCTGCAAACTCTTGCGCCACAGAATGGACATGCAACTAATTCATTACTCATTTTTCCGCAAGATTGGCATATTCCTGAAATTGACATTAAATCATCTTAAAAATAAAGAAAATTCTATTATATCGACTTTCTTTTTATAATGTTCTCTTAAAAATGATTCTGGTATAAAATCATTATCTATTAAAAATTTCATACCTGTTTTATCATTTGATTTTGCTCTTGCAACTACTTTTCTGACTTTTTTTCTTTTTAGAAAACCAACAGCTTTTCTTATCAATTTTGTTCCTATACCTTTACCTCTGCATTTTTTTGTTACTGAGATTTGTCTTAGTTCTGCTAAATCTAAATCATATACATTTACTCTTATAGAACCAATTATTTTCTTTTTATCAACTGCAACAAAAATTTTATTTCTTTTATCTGCTACTTTTTCTTTGATATATTTTTCATTGAATTTTACATATGGTTGATAATCTTTTCTAAAGCATTCGTTTAGGACTTTAGCCAATCCTTTTTCGTCACCATTTTCAAAAAATCTTATTTTTATTGTCATGTGTTATCACTAAATAATACACATTGCTCTATATTTAAAATTTAGTTCATTTATTTTAATTATGTTAGAAAAAATAAAGATTCTTCTTCAGCAAAATCTTAAAAATAAATTATCAAAAGAAGAACTTTCTCTTTTGCCGTCATCATATCAAAGAATTGGAGATATAACAATTCTTAATCTAAAGCCAGATTTGCAAAAATATGAAAAAGATATAGGAAATATAGTTCTGAAAAATGTTCCAAAAACAGAAACAGTATGTGCAAGAACAGGATTTATAAAAGATACTTATAGAGAGCCACAACTGAAAGTAATTGCTGGCAAAAAATTAACAAAAACAATTCACAAAGAAAATGGTATCACATATAATATAGATGTTAACAATATCATGTTTTCAAAAGGAAACTTAACAGAAAGAAAAAGAATTATTTCTCAAGTAGAAAAAGGAGAAATTATTATAGATATGTTTGCTGGTATAGGATATTTTTCTCTTGGATTAGGAAAATTTTCAAAAGCTAATAAAATATGTGCAATTGAAATAAACCCAAATGCATTCAAATTCCTAGAAGAAAATATAAAAACAAATAAAATAAAAAATATAATTCCAATTTATGGAGATTGTATTTTGAAAATCCCTAAACTTGGGAAAGCAGATAGGATTTTGATGGGATTACTACCAACATCAAAAGATTATTTATTAGATGCAATGAAAGCTGCAAGACCAAATACAATAATTCATTATCATACTACAGGAAAAAAATCAGATAATTTATTTGAAGATGTAAAAATAGCAGCAGAAATTTCTGGGTTAAATGCTAAACTTCTAAAACAGAAAAAAGTAAAATCATATGCCCCAAGAGTTTACCATTATGTTTTGGATTGTAAAATTATCTAAGGTAAAAATTCTTTCTTCTTTAATTTTTCTGGTAAATAAGTTTCACTTATAAATTTCAAACCTCTTGCTGACAATGCCTCAATTTCTGCTTTTCTTTTTGTCTGTATCATCAACTTGATTTCTTTTTGCCATTGTTTATTTTGGAACCAAGGATAATTCAATAATTCTTTTGCTCTTTTAAGATCCCTGTCAGTTGCTTTGATTGTAAATTTTTCTAATCCATATTTTTTTACGTCAGT
>CAYLUO010000020.1:0-6853 GCA_964386885.1 uncultured archaeon | reverse complement strand
GAGTAATCCTATTAGAATTATCATCAACCCTATCACTTCTTTTATTGGCTTTATTTCTTCTTTCCTTTCAATTTCACCATGTCTCATCTTATCACCTTTTAGAAATTTTTTTCATCACTCATTCGATATAGGTTACAGTATAAAAAAATCTTCTCAAGACATCTTTTATTGTTATAAATTTCTTTGATAGTTGTCTTGCTAGTTCTTTTCTTTGAGTAATGAATATGATATATTGATATAGAATATTATCAAATTTTTAAGTCTTTTGTTGCATCAAAAACATATAAAAATAAGCAATCTTATTATAACAAAGAATTGAAATTTAATTGGAGATTACATGTTCAATATATTAAAAAAGAAACTAGGAAATCTAATTTCAAAAACAGAAAAAAAAGTCAAGGAAAAGCAAGTAAAAAAAATCAAAAAGCCAGGATTAAGAGAAAGAATAATTAAAAAAATCACAGAAACAAAAATATCAGAAAAAGATCTGGATGATATCTTAAAAGATTTTGAAACAGATCTCTGGGATGCAGATGTTGCATTTGAAGTAAGCGAAAAAATAAAGCAAGACCTTAAAAATGATCTTGTTGGGAAATCTGTTGGCAGAACAAAAGTCAAAGATATTATAATCAAATCATTCAAGAAAAGTTTATCAGATATTTTAACAACTCCTGAAATAAACCTTAAAAAAATAATAAAAGAAAAAAAGCCATGCCTGCTTGTATTTTTAGGATTCAATGGATCAGGAAAGACGACTACATTAGCTAAAATATCTCAATATCTCAAAAAGAAAGGATTTTCATCAGTTTTTGCAGCAGCAGATACATTCAGGGCTGCATCTATAGAGCAGCTGGAAGAGCATGGTAAAAAACTGAAAATAAAATTAATTAAACACTCATCCGGAGCTGATGCAGCAGCAGTTATATTTGATGCGAAAGAACATGCAAAATCAAGAAATATAGATGTGGTTCTAGCAGATACAGCAGGAAGAAGTCATGCAAATGCTAATTTAATGGATGAACTAAAGAAAATATGCAAAGTAAACAAGCCTGATTTGAAAATACTTGTTCTGGACAGCATGACTGGAAACGATATTGTTGAGCAGTGCAAGACATTTGATGATGCAGTCGGAGTAGATGCAATTATTTTGTCAAAATTAGATGTTTCAGACAAAGGCGGGTCAGTTTTGTCAGCTGCTTATATTCTTAAGAAGCCTATTCTGTTTCTTGGAAAAGGGCAGGGATATAAGGATCTGCTAGAATATGATAAGGATATTGTTATTAAAAAGATTTTATAAAAACAGATTTAAATTTAATAATCCTTTTACTAAATTGGGTATTAGATGGAAAGAAAATTAAAAAATTATATTGCTTGTAAAAAAAAATTTCCAAATAGATGTGGAATATGCCATTTCTATAGAGAAAATGTAGTAGAGCGAAGAACTGAATTTTCTGGAGAAAGTTATAATATCTCTATGAAATTAGGTGTTTCTTTTTTGATACAACCAACAGAACAATATCATCCACCTATTTTAGAAGAAGTAATTAAAGTAAAGAAAGAATGTAAAAAATATTCTTGGTCTATTATAGAAGAAACAAAAGTAGTTTAAAAAACTTATTTATATATAGTATTTTTGAGATGTTTTTGTTATGTTAGGAGACCTTGGCAAAAATCTTAGCAATATGTTCAAGAGAGTACTTAGCCAGACAACTATAGATGCAGATGCGGTCGAAGCACTTATAAAAGTCTTGCAAAGAGAATTGATAAAAACTGATGTTGATGTAAAGCTCATAATGGATCTTTGTAATAATATAAGACAAAAATGCCTAAAACAAGAAATTCCTGTTGGTTTAACCCTAAGAGAACATGTTATGAAAGTTATTTATGATGAACTAGTCACTCTATTGGGCCAAGAAAAAGCAAGCCTGATTGGGAAAAAGAAAATAATGCTGGTGGGGTTATTTGGTTCTGGTAAAACAACCACATGTGGAAAATTAGCAAAATATTTCCAAAAACAAGGACTAAAACCAGCATTAGTAGCATGCGACTATCACAGACCAGCTGCACCAGAGCAACTAAAACAATTGGGGCAAAAATTAAATATTCCTGTTTTTGTTTCAGAAGAAAAAGACCCTTACAAAGCAATAAAAGAAGGTATAGGAAAATTCAGTAAATATGACACGATTATTATAGATACGGCAGGAAGAGATGCACTAGACAAGCAGTTGGCAAAAGAATTAAAGAAAATGCATGAAATGTCAAAACCAGATGAAGTTCTTTTAGTATTGCCTGCTGATATTGGTAGAATAGGTGGAAAACAGGCCTCAGAATTTCATAAACTTGTTGGAATTACTGGTGTTATTATAACGAAAATGGATGGAACAGCAAAAGGTGGTGGCAGTTTATCAGCATGTCATGAAACTAATGCCAAAGTAAAGTTTATTGGTGTTGGAGAGCAATTAGGAGATCTTCAGCAATATGATCCTGTCAGATTTGTTTCAAGATTATTAGGAATGGGTGATTTACAGACACTTTTGGAAAAGGCAAAAGAAGCAGATTTCAAAGAAGAAGATGTTAATAAGATTCTTTCTGGGAAATTCACATTACAGGATTTTTATGATCAGATAGGAAGCATGCAGAAAATGGGGTCTTTGGATGGAGTAATGGAAATGCTTCCGGGAATGGGAAGTGCAGTTCCAAAAGATATGCTGAAAATTCAGGAAGAAAAAATGAAAAAATACAAGTATATGATTGATTCCATGACAAAACAAGAAAAAGAAAATCCTGATACAATCCATAGCTCAAGACTTGAAAGAATAGCAAAAGGTGCTGGAGTAAAGAGAAGCGAAGTGAAAGAACTGATAAAACAATATGAACAGACTAAAAAACTCCTAAAGAAGATGGGTGGAAAAGCTGGAATGAAAAGAGGCGCTATGGGTAAATTAATGAAAAAGTTTGGTTTGAAATTATGAAAATTCAACAAAAATTGGAAAAAATCCTTCAGAAACCTGTATGTGATAATTGTTTGGGCAGGCAGTTTTCTAAATTACTTTCTGGTTTTTCAAATGAGCAAAGAGGTAAAATTCTAAGAAAATATGCAGCATTTCTATTAGATGCTGGAGAAATAGACGTGGATTCATCAAATTTTTATGATATAAAATTCTACAGCAGAAAAATAAAACCAAAAAAACCAAAAAAATGCTATTTATGCGGAGATCTGTTTCCAGAACTTAAAAAAAAAGCAAAACAAATTGAAAAAGAACTGAAAAAATACGAATACAAGACTTTTCTAATAGGTTCAAGACCAAAAACAAACTTACTGAAAAAGGAAGAAGAATTATGGGAGAAAATCGGAATAGACTATTGCGAGCCATTAAGAGGCGAAATAAACAGAGAATTAGGAAAATTAGTCGAGAAACTAACAAAAAAACACATGGATTATAAACCTGATATAACTATATTTGTTGATTTCAATAAAGACAAGATTCAGTTAAGCATTCGTTCTCTTTATATATATGGTAAATATCAGAAACTGAAAAGAGGAATCCCGCAAACCAAATGGAAAAAGAAAATATTCAAGACATCTGTTCAGGAAGAAATTGCAAGACCTATTCTAAAGGTAATAAAATCAAAAGATTCAAGTTTTCATGGCGCTGGCAGAGAAGATATAGATGCACGCTGTCTTGGCTGGAGACCATTTGTAATAGAAATTCTGAATCCATTAAAAAGAAAAATAAATATAAGAAAAATTCAGAAAAAAATAAACAAATCAAAGAAAGTCCAGGTAAAAGGACTGAAATTGGTCAAGAAATCTATAGTAAGAGATGTAAAATCAGCTATGCATGATAAAGTGTATAGAATCACAGTTGCATTTGAAAATCCAATTGAAAATCTAAAAGAAGTCAAAAAACTAAAAAATACAGTAATCTTACAACAAACTCCGAAAAGAGTTCTAAGAAGAAGATCTGACAAATTAAGAAAAAGAAAAGTTATAGATATAAAATATAAATTGCTGAGCAAGAAAAAAGTCGAATTTACAATAACAGCACAAGCAGGATTATATATCAAAGAATTAGTAACAGGAGACGACTCAAGAACACAACCAAATATATCAGATATGATAAACAATAAAGTTAAAAATATGAAGTTGGATGTTATTAGGATAAAGACTTAAATTTGTTTTTATAAAAATATTATTGATGTGAGATAAAATGAGACCTGATGTTTATGTTCCGAAACATGGTGTTCATCTTTTCGACGAGTATGAATTTAACAAAGAACGAAGTTATGTTAGGTTAAAATATTTATTTGGATTAAAAGAAAACATTCGAATAGATGGTGATGCATATTTAAATAAATTACTTAAAAATGGTGATATTACTGGTGATGATTACATAGCAATAAAAAATGCAATAGAAGAATATATAAAATCAGATATTGAACCAAAAATAAAATTGGAAGCCATTATGACTGTATCTAAACATATTGAGCTTTTAAAGTGTGGCCGTGTGGCTTTTCCCGAACCTGCTCCTAAAAGAAAAGCAAGAATTCTAAAATATTTTAAGTAAGATGAATAAAACAATTTAAAATTCTTAAATCTAATTCATCATATTCTTAAAAGTTAAATAATTATAGATTAATAAGCTAAAAATATGAAGTTAGATGTTATTAGGATAAAAGACTAGTAACGAAATACTTTAAAGTCATAAGTTCTAAGTGTTTAAAATAGTGAAAGTATGCCAGATCCAAGTAGTATAGATGTGTATAAAAAAAGTGATGGAGAATATCCACCCCCTGGTTTAGAACTATTATATTCTTTAACAGACTTCTTGAAAGATTTTATTAAAGTTTTTTCTAATAGAAAAAAAGGGCCATATTTACTATTATTAGACTTTGTTGGAGAGTTTTTAGATCCGGAAAAATTTAAAGCAAGAATTAGTCCCGTTTACAACTAACATTTAAAATTCTTAAATCTATTTTATCATATTCTTAAAAGTTAAATAATTATAGAATAATACATAACAAAGGAGATTGATATGGTTAGGAAATCCAAAGGAATGAAAAGCAGGACAAGAAGCTTATTAAGAAAACACAAAAAAGAAAAAAAGACTCTTACAAAATATTTGCAGGAGTTTAAGATCGGCGACAAAGTAATTATAAAGCCAGAACCTTCAAGCCCAAAAGGTATGCCATTCAAAAGATTTTTCGGCTCACAAGGTGAAGTGATAGATAAAAGAGGTAATTCGTATATAATTAAAATAAAGGATGGAAATAAAATAAAAAATATTATATCTAAACCAGAACATTTGAAGATGGTTTAAATGAATGAAATACTCGACGAAAAATTTGTAACAAATGCTGAAGCAAAAGAAATACTTAAAGAGAGAGCTAAAGAAACTGACTTAGGCTATGAACAAAAGAACACATTGGAATATCTTAAAAAATATGAAAAATTAACACTAAAAAAATCCCAGGATTTAGCTGAATCTTTACAGAAAATAAAAAAATTAAGAGAAATGCAGATAATAGCAATTATAAATTTATTGCCAAAAGACAATGATGATTTAAGACTTATATTAGAAAAAGATTACAACAATCTAACCGATGATGAAAGAAATCTTATTCTTGAAAATGTGAAGAAGTTTATATAGGTGGTGATTCTATGAAAGACGAATTTGTAATAGTATTAGATTTTTTACCAAGAGGAAGAGCTGACAGCAGAAAGTCAGAGCCAGTAGCACAAACTATAGGAAGAGACCATCTAAGTATTTTAGAAGTAATAATAAAGCCTGAGACAGCTGTAAAATCAGGAGATTTATTATATGTTGGCGAAGACAAAAGAGAAAAAGTAAAATACATTAAAGGAAGGATAAGATATTCTGATTTAACTGGTTTTGCAAAAAAAGAACTAGAGGATGTTATAGACAAGATAATTGGTAGTAATGAGAAAAAATATATTGATTTCTTTAACAAAGCTGGCCCGATTACAACACGCTTGCATTCCTTGGAGTTATTGCCAGGAATTGGAAAAAAACATATGTGGGAAATAATAAAGGGTAGACGTATAAAACCATTCGAAAGTTTTGATGATATTAAAAAAAGAGTAGACATGCTGCCAGAACCAAAAAGAATAATAAAGAAAAGAATAATTGAAGAACTAAAGGAAACTGATCGTCATAGACTTTTTGTTTTGTCTTAGCAACTTCCGCTTCCGCCTGATCCTGAATATGTTTCTGAGAATCCAGTAGCTGCTGATTCTGTAGTTAGTTCTTGTGTACATTCAGATGGTTGGTCACCAAATCCGCAACATAAGACTGTTTTTACTGCATCTGCTGTTCTTCCACCAAAGTCAAACTCACTTACTTGTTCTTCATTTAAGATAAGTGTTGGTGAACCTGTTATACTGTATTTGTCATTTAAATCAAAGTCTTCTTGTGCATATTCTATTCCTTTGCCTGTCATACAAGTTTCTAGTTTTGTTGTGTCTATTCCAGCTTTTTGTAATGCAGATTCATAATCATCGCTTTTCAAGAATTCTCCAAGATAATTCCAGTATTTATCTGATTGTTCTTCTCTTATACAAATCTGTCTTAGATTTTCATCTGCTTCTGTTTCACCGTGCATTGATGTAACTTTTCCATCAACAACAGCACCCATGTATCTTATTTTTATATTGTCTGCTAAAGATGGAATTTTATCAACAATTTCTGCTAAAATTCTTTGCATTTGTGTTCCATATGGACAATAAGAAACTACATATGCTTCAAGAACTGGTTCATCAGCTTTGGCTAAATCTTCTCATGATGCTGTTTCTTGTTCTTGTATTTCTCCTGTCTCTTGCTCCTCATTCAGA
>CAYLUO010000019.1:0-6914 GCA_964386885.1 uncultured archaeon | reverse complement strand
ATTTAGGAACAGGAAAATCATATACACTAAATGAAATGGTTGTTATAATAAATGAATTACTTAATAAAAATATAAAATCTGAATACATTGAAAATAAAATAAAAAATTATGTACGAGAAACACTAGCAGATACCTCCAAAGCAAAGACAATGTTAGGATTTGAAGCAACTATTGATTTGAAGACTGGAATAAAAAAGCTAATAAATATTTAATTCCTTTTAATAAATTAGAGATTTAAATAGCAAATAATAATTTCAGTATTATAAATCTCGTATGTGAGGCTATATGATAATAGAAAATATGGGTATATTGGCTGGTGAAAAAAATGGATATAATCCATTTAGTTCTGCCTATCCAAGATGTTTGATGAAAATACCTCTCACAAAATATGATCCTACAGATGACGATAATAAAAAAAGATATGAAAGTACAATTTTAGAACATCAGCTATTTAGAGCAAAATATGCAGGAATAAAAAATGTTTTTATTTTATCTGGAAAAAAAGATGGAAAAATCATTGAAGATTATATTGGAGATCAGTATATGGGATTAAAAATAAATTTCTTATATGACGAAGAAAAAGGAACACAACCTGCAATATATTCTTTATTAGACACAATAGATGAAAATATACTCTTGATGAATGGTGATGTTGTTTCTGATGCAAATTTAAAAAAAATTATAGAATCGCATGTTGAAAATCAAATGGGAGTTTTAACTGTTCCTTTTTTATCACAATTTGGAGTAATAAAAACAGAAGGGAAAAAAATAGTAGGATTTGAAGAAAAAACACAACTACCATATAATATTGATGGTGGTGTTTACACAATAAGCTCAAGTCTTAAAAAATATTTTGAAAAACCGAAAATGGGAAATGCATCTGAATTGGCATTCTATGAAATTAGGAAAAAAAAATTATTAAATGCTTTTTATGTTAAACCATTTATATTTTGGATGGGAATTGAGTCTTTAAGAGATTATAAGATTGTTTCAAAAAATTTTTGTGATAGAATATTAAAGCCATGGGGATATGAAATTATAGAAACTTTGACAAAAGATTATCTTGAAAAAGAACTTTTTATAATGGAGGATGAAAGAACATCTGAACATTATCATGAATCAAAAAGAGAAACAATTAAAGTTAAAGATGGTAGAATAATAATTAAAACTGATTCTGAAGAAAAATATCTTAAAACTAGTGAAAAATTTACATTAGCTCCTGGGTTGAGTCATAGTATACATGCATCAGAAGATAGTTTATTAGAAGAAATCTCAACACCACATCCATTTGATACTATACGAGTAGAGGATAAATATGAAAGATCAGAACATGATAAAAATTTCAGCACCAAGTAGAGTTGATTTATCTGGTCAAGCAGCAGATATGTTTGAAGGATGTACTTTATCTGCAGCTATAGATCTGAGAACAAATGTCAAAATTTCTGATTTCAACAAATTAGAATATGACAAAAATAATGATATAATAAGTTCTATAATAAACAGATTTAATATTAAAAATAAAAAAATAAAAATTGATATAAAAACTCTTGCACCAAGACAATCTGGATTGGGCGGATCTGCATCTTTTTCTGTAAGTACAATATTTGGATTAAATAAAAAATTTAACTGGAATTTAAATCTTTATCAAATAGCAGAGCATGCACAAAGAGCTGAAAGTATAGATCTGAATATGAGAAATGGATATCAAGATTGGTATATTTCTTCCTTTGGTGGGATTTTATTTATGAATTTTCATGGAAAAACAAATAAAGAAGTTGGGAAAGAACCATTTGGAAAAATACAAAATTTAACAGAATATATGAATTTATATCTTGTTGTTGCAGATACAGGAATTAAACATTTGTCTGGAATATCAAATGAAAATTTATATAAAAGATATATGAAAGGTGACATAACAATTAGAAATTTAATTAATAAATTAAATGTTCTTACAAAAAAGGGAAGAGACTGTATTATTTCTAAAGATATAAATGGATTAGCAAATATTATGAATGAAAACCAAAATATATTTAGAGTTTTTGGATGGTCTATACCAGAAAATGAAAAGTTAATAAAAATTGCATTAGATAATGGGGCTTTAGCGGCTAAAATTACTGGCGCTGGTTGTGGGGGGGCTATAGTAGCTTTGTGTAAAGACGAAAAGAATCAGAAAAAAGTTGCAAATGCATTAAAGAAAAAATCAAAATTTGTTCATATTTGCAAAATAGATGAAGGTGTTAGATTTGAAAATTAAACATGCTATATTTGATATAGACGGTGTATTGTGCAAACATGGTAAAAATATAATGCCAGAATCAATAGATGGGATAAATATATTAAATGATAAAGGAGTTAGAGTTATATATGCGTCAGGTAAGCATACTTGGTACATTACAGCTGGTTTATCATTTTCTGGATTGTTAAAAGATAATACAATAGTTATTGGAGAAAATGGAGGGGAAATATTTTATCCACATAATTTTAGAGTTCAACGATATGAAAGGTATCTAAAAGATGTAAAAAAATTGAAAAAAGAATTTTATAAAAGATATTTATGTAATTCAGAATTGGGGCTTTTCTTTAGTCATGAAAATTACTCTGGTAATGTATGGGAAGAACCAAAAAACACAATATTCACAATATTTCCACATGATGTAAAGAAAACTCCTACAAAAATATTAAAAAAACTTTTTGATGAAATAATAAAAGAAAAATCACTAAATTTATATTCTTTATACAATATAGATTCTGCTGAGGTTATTCAAAATGGTTTGAACAAGGCATATGCTTTGAATATATTGAAAAAATCAAAAATAATAGACCCATTATATTCGATTTCTTTTATCGATGGTTTAAATGACAAGGAAGTAGCTGAATGGGTTCATTATCCAATAGCAGTATCAAATGCAAAAAAAGAAATAAAAGAAATTGTTAGAAAAAAAAGAGGTTATATATCAAAAAAGCCATATGGCTATGGAGTTTTAGAGGCAGTAAATTATTTATTTGGTAGATAAAATTGACAAAAATAATAGGAGCAATCTTATGTGGTGGATATGGAACAAGATTTACATTAGACATACCAAAAATGTTAGGAAAAATAAAACCTGAAATTACAATTTTGGAAAAACAAATTTTAGATTTTAAAAATGCTGGCATAAATGAAGTTTATTTATTGACAGGAAATGGACATGATGAAATTTTCAAAAAAATTGGTAATAAATACAAAGGAGTTAAAATATATTATTCAAAAGATGAACCAAAACCACTTGGAACATTAGGATCAATTTATTATTTTGTAACTAAAAATAATATTAATTTTGATGCAGTTCTAAAAAATGGTGATATTGTAACTGATATGAATTTAAAAAAATTTATAGAAGATTCTCAAAAAAGAAATGATATAAAAATGAATATGTTTCTAACTCCATTGAGAACTAGGTATGGCTTAGCTAAATTTGATGGAGAGTATATAATAGAATTTGTGGAAAAGCCAAAACTCAATGAATATATCAATGGTGGAGTTTACTATTTAAAAAAAGATGTTATTGATTTAATTAGAGAGAAAGGGAAAGTTGGTGGAGATATAGAAATAAATTTATTTCCCCTTATAGCAAAAGAAAAAATGATGGGATTCTATAAAGAAGATGATGCTTTTTGGAGATCAGTTGAAACCGTAAAAGATTTAAAAGAAGTACAGAAATTTTTCTAATCTATTTTTTGTTTCTAATTAAATCTAAAATTCCAAAAAATAAACCTATTGCCCAACCAACTGTTCTTGTCAAATATATTCTGTAATATGTTAAAATATCTCTAATATTTTTTGTAAATCTTATCATGTCTGCAAAATATAAAAATAAAAGGAAGATAAATGTCATAAAACTAACAAAAAAAAATATATCATGTATTAAAAA
Organism: uncultured archaeon; assembly: GCA_964386885.1. Classification (GTDB taxonomy): domain Archaea; phylum Aenigmatarchaeota; class Aenigmatarchaeia; order CG10238-14; family CG10238-14; genus JAFCEW01. The sequence continues at coordinate 3,003 of CAYLUO010000019.1, read as the reverse complement.
TGCTAATAAACTAAAGAAAAGAAATGATAGAAAAGTATATTCCTCTGCCATCATAAATGGTGTTGATATATGATCTCCTTTTATTTTTCTTCTATGTTTGAGAAACAACACTGGTGTGTTCCTTCCATATTTCGTTTGTTGTTTGAAATAATTTTTCCAAGTTGGTCTGTGATAATGATATACAATCGCATCTGAAATGTATCTCATTTTTCCATATTGTGTTAGTCTATATCCCCAATCAGTTTCTTGTGTCACATTTAATCTTTCATCCCATTTAACTTTTTTTGCTATTTTTGTTCTAACACAGAGATTCATATCAGGTGCTCTAGAAATAAACTCTGGAAAGTTTTTAAATCTATATTCTAATTCTGTTCCAATTAATCTTTGTAGTTTATTTACTCCTTTTGGTGTTGAACAATATCCTGCTGTTGCAATTATATCATTTGAGGTAAATCCTGAAATTAATTTTTTCAACCAATTTTTTTTAACAACACAATCAGCATTAGTGAATGTAATAAACTCTGTATTTATTTTTTTGAACGCCCAGTTATATGCAACTGACATATTTCCTTTTTTTTGATAAAGTTCTATTTTTTTACCAAAAATTTTCAATATTTCGTATGTTCCATCTGTAGAAAATGCATCAACACATATAATTTTTTTATTAGGATAATCTAATTTCAATAAAGAATCTATACATTTCTTCATTGTATTAGCTGAATTTTTTACTGTTACCAGAACAGTCACTGATGGAAATTTTTTCATTTTCTCACAAATAAATTCCAAGCAGTTTTAGCATCTCCAATTAATTCAGTAAGGCTTTTTGCATTTCTTATTCTTTTCCATATGTAAGGTCTATTCAAATAAAATCTCTTATATGCCAATCTAACCATTTTATTTAATTCTTTATGATTCATATTTGGAAAATCTACAGTTCCTTCTTGATATGGATCTACAGGCTCAAAATCGCCAGATTTTGTTGCAAACCATTTATTCTTTTTTACTGTTTTATAAAATTCTGTATATGGATGCGGAATAACAATACCAAAAGAGACAAAATCTATATCTAATTTTTTTAATATATCAACAGTCCACTTTACATATTCTTTTGATTCATAAGGAGACGCACCAAATAATATATTGATTTTTGGTTCTATTCCATGTTTTTTCAAAAGAAAAATTGCATTAAGTATTTGCCCAGCTGTCATATCTTTATGTAAATAATCTAATATTTTCTGTTCAAATGATTCTACACCTAAATCAACATATTTACATCCTGCTTCTGACATTGCTGATAAAACCTCTTCATCTTGCAAACAGTCTGCCCTTGCTAAACATCCCCATTCCATATCCAAATCTTTTATTCTTTTACAGATTTCAATTGTTCTTTCTTTACCATTAACGAAATTATCATCTATAATTGCAACTGATTTATATCCTTGTTTTTTAACTAACTTAAATTCTTCTGCAATATTTTTGGGAGAACGTAATCCAACTTTTGGTTTAGACCAGTTATTATATTTTTTATGTTCTATTTCTCTAGCGAAACTGTAAGAACATGGAATACAATAAATACATCTTCCAAAACAATTTCTACTTGTCAACATAACTGTACTTGGCTTTCTTTTTAACTTTGGATTAAAATATCTTTTCGGTTTTTTAATTAAATGTCTTGCAGGAAAAGGAAGTTCATCCAAATTTTCATCTAATGTTCTTGGTAGATTATTAATAATTTTTCCATTATTTTTCCAGCTTAATCCTAAAATTTTACTGAAATCTTTCTTATTTTCTATAGAATTAACTAATTTTTTTGTTGTTATTTCTGTTTCTCCTCTCACTATGAAAATATTATCATCATCTACAAATTTAATAAATCTTTCAGGAAATCCTGTTGGTTCAGGGCCCATAAAAATAATATTAACATCTTTTCTTATTGATCTTATTAATTTAGATACATGATTGTCTGTTTTTTCTGCCAGGAATACTGTATACAAAACATAAGCATCTGAATTGTCTTTTTTTAAGAAATCTTTAAACCAGTTTTCATCTTTTCTTTCAACTGGACAATCTATAAATTTAACAGTGTGTTTTTCTTTCTCTAAAATAGCAGCTGGATATAACATGAATATATTGTGTTGGAAAAAATAACCATAATTACATCCAAAAATTCTTTCTGGTGGCACACCAACTGCTGGCGGAATTAAAAATGTTATTTTCATTTTCATCACAATAATATTTAATAATAAAACTTATAAGATTTGTTTTACTATAGTTAAATTTAGATAAAAATAAATTTAATAATATCAAAGTTGTTTTAATGTCTAAAGAAATTGAATTGGAAATAAAGAAACCTTTTATTATTGTCTTATTATTAATTCTATCTTTGGCTTTTATTTTAGAATTAAGAGTAACTCTTAATTCGCCTATAGTATTTGGTGATGAGGGGTATCATACAAAAATGGCTAAATGGATATATGAAAATAAAGAATATTCAATATGGAGTCCATTCGAAACACCGAATCTTAAAAAAGTTTCATTTTCAAGACCTCCTCTATGGAATATTTTAGAGGCAGGATTTTTCTTAATAGTTGGTTTTAGTGAAGTTTTAGTAAAGGTCTTAACGCCATTTATTGCAACATTTTTGTTGGGATTAACTGTTTTTATTTTGGGTAAAAAAATATTCAATGAAAAAATTGCATTCATAGCATCTATAATAATGGTAACAGTTCCATGTTTAGTAACATATTCTGTTCTGTTTTATACTGATATTTTATTTACTTTTGTTCTAACATCGTTCATTTTATGTTTGATGTTAGCATTAAAAGAAAATGAGAAAAAATATTGGGTTCTATCAGCAGTATTTGCAGCATTTTCTGTATTAACAAAGATTCCTGGTTTTGTTATATTTCCTATAATTGGACTAGTTTTTTTATATGAACTCTATAAAGATAAAGATTTCAAAATAATAAAAAAATATATTCCGTTTATTTTAATATTGGGATT
>CAYLUO010000018.1:0-7378 GCA_964386885.1 uncultured archaeon | reverse complement strand
ACATAAAGTGTCGCCACTTATATCACCTCTAAATTAATTAGTAATTCTTATTAATTAAACACTTTTATTTCTTTTGTTTTAGCCACTCTTGTTGAAATTCTTTTGGAGTAATTCCATATATTTTCTTGAATTTTTTAGAAAATATAGTATAATTATCTCTTTTTCTTAAGACAGATAATAGATTATTCAATTTATCTTTTCCATATTTTCTAATTGAAAATTTAGTTAATGAGTAGGCTTGCCAATAGCCTGGTTTTCTAATCCAATCCTTATAATAGTGCATTTTAGATAGTGGTAATATTTTTTCTTTTTTACTAAGAAATTTTTCCTGTTTTGCTATCATACAAGCAAAACCTTCTGTAATCCAAATAGGTATTGTTATTTTCCATTTTTTATAAAAAAACCTGTGACAAAACTCATGAATTATTATTGACTTGAAAAATTCTTTATTGAAATTATGATCTTCAATTTTTGAGATAGATGGACTCATAATATGCATAGTTTTTGTTTGCATTCCAGCATGTGCATGATATTTTGATTCAGAAGGTAGTTTCAATTTTTCATTGAATTTTTGACGATCATACCATATTTTGATTTTAAATTTTGGTATGTCCATTTTGAAATATTTACGATTAATATCATAAGATTTCTCAAAAATTTTCCTCATGTTTTTATCTTTTGAAGAATTATATTCCACTTCAAATGGATATTTAGACATGATCAAGCCTTTCTTGCTTTTTCTTTCATGATTTCTTTCATACATCTAGAACAGAGATTTCCACCATATGGTCTTTGTGGTTTTTTTATTGATTTAGCTAAATTCTTGAATATAGATGGTATTTTTCTTGGAACTCCATGCAATGGTTTTCCACATACAGCACATTTAGCTACTTTTGGTTTTCTCCTCAAAAAATGAGTAACTAATTTATTTCCAGGAGTTCTTACTTTTTTTCGTCTTAGTCTTCTTGATCTATGCATAGGTTTTGTCATTCAAACACCTATAATTTTTCTTATAACTAAACTCAAAGAGAAACTGCAGATAATATACCAAATAAACCATGATAATTCATATCCACCTACAATTGGAAATGCAGCAGGCATTGCTGCTACTATAGAACCTGTAAAAGTAGCTCTTAACCATGGAAATATAAGAATAATAAGAAACATTGATATTACAAGTGGTTTTAGAGTAAATTTGAAATATTTTGAATTTGCTTTCATTATTTCTGACAAATATTCATTCATTTCTTTTGTGTTGCCAGCTTTTTGTGCAGTCAACATTTTTCCTCTTAGCTCTTGCATTTTCTTTTTAATTTCTTTTGCAGCTTCAGTTCCTAAAGCTTTTTTATTAACTAAATTTGTTATTGTGATTAATACCAATCCAATGAAAAATATTGTTAAAACTGGAGGAAACACCAAAAGTGGTGATAATATTGGATTTAACAGTTCACTTATCATTATTCAACACCTAATACTTTTCTAACAGCTGGATGAGCTTCTTCTAATCTTTCTCTTTTTAATTGCTCATAGAAATTATAAATAATTGATACAGTTAAAAGTATTCCGGTTCCAGATCCTATGGCACCTAAGAAATCAGCAAATGCCGCCAGAAAACCAATTGCAGCACCACCTATTACTGTTAATGGAGTTATATACTTGGCTAAAACACTTTTTATAATTCTTGGATCTCTTCTATATCCTGGTATTTGCATACCTGATGATGTAATCTGATCAGCAATAGATCCAGCATCCATACCAGATGTATTAACCCAAAATATAGAAAATACAGTACAGCCTATTATCATGGCAAGCATATATATCAATGCTCTTAACAAGAAATTGAAAGTTGCAGATCCAGTTACCATTCTAAATATCGTATTATGAGGAGCAGACAAATAATACACAGCACCACTTATAGGTTCAACCCCATCAGGTGATTCTGAAAAACATCCTAATATTCCACATTTTAGAGACGGGTTGTCAGGCATAGGTTTAGCGAGCATACTACCAAACATCTGCATATTTGCTAATAAAGCAGAAACCAGAATAACTGGAATAACACTAGCATAAAATAAATTTAATGACCATCTTCTTCCAAATCCTCTTAAAGATGAAAATGTTAATGGAACATCAACAGTTATACCATGTGTGTAAATAACTATCAAGAAAATTACTATAGTGGATATAATAGGCAAGAAATTTGCTAAAATATCCATTACATTTCCGCCAAGTAAATTTATAATAAGTCCCCAGAACATACCTGCTGGAGGATTCAAAGCACTTGGTAATCCACCAATTACGCTAAATGGTGTAAATAGTCTAATAAATATAGTTTCTGTTACACCAGCAGCAATTATAAGGCTTATACCAGATCCTATACCATATTTGCTCACTATTTCATCTAAGAGGATAATAATAAATCCACCAATTGCTAGTTGCACAACAACAATAGCAATCATAGGAATAGTATTACTTATTGCAGGAACAGCACCTGTTACAACAAATGCTACAGATTCTACAATACAAAATACAATAGCCAATACTTTTTGTGTTGCCTGGAATTTTTCCCTGTTTTCTGGCTTAGTCATATCCCAGTCTAATATTTTGGATCCTGTTAGCAATTGTAGAAAAATAGATGCAGTAACTATAGGACCTATACCTAATGTCATTAAAGTTCCAAACTTAGATCCTAATAACATCTGAATAGTCTGAAATCCTTGACCAGCTCCTTCTCCAACTCCATAAACATGACCAAGTAATTGGGATGAAAGAATATAATAAATAACCAGGACAAGTCCAGTCCATAATAATTTTTTGTTCAAAGGAAGTTTGTATGTTGGTTTTTCAATAGTAGGCAAAATTCTTGCTATTTTTGTAATATCAAACATTTAGCTCACAATAACTTTTCCTTTATTTTTTTCTATTTTACTTTTTGCGATTCTTGAAACTTGGTTTGCTTCCAATATTATTTTGTTATTTATTTTACCCTTTCCTAATAATTTGTCATATCCTAATTTTTTTAGATTAATTTTTATTCCATCTTTTGTTTTTTCTATTTTCTTTTCTTTTAATAAATTTTCGATTTTCAAATCTAAATCTTTTAGGTTAATTATTTTTATTTCTTTTATTACTTTTCTTGGTCTTTTAAAACCAGATTTACCAAAATGATCAGGCATATATTTTATAGCAGTCATTCTTTTATGTTTGTGAAGACCAGCTAATCCTCTTCCACCTCTGCTACCGCCTCCTCTATGTTTTTTGGAACCACCATAGCCTGCTGTTCTGTGACCTCTTTTCTTTAATATTTTTTTCCTTCTTGTGACAACCATTTAAATCATCCTTTCTAATAATTCATTTATTTTTTCTTTTCTATTTCCCAAATCCCCTTTTGGAAATGGTAAACGTGTTGATTTGAATCCTTTTCTTGGAGGATTTAATCTGAAAACTTGTTTTAGTTGTTTGACATCTTTAATTTTTCCTCTTTTTTCAACTAATTTTTTAAGAACTTTATCATCAATTTTTCCATATGCAACATAATTTTGAACTTTTTTGACCATTCCAATATTTTGAGGAGTTTCTTCTAGAACAACACAATGATTTACTCTGTTAATTCTAAGCATTTTTAACGTATCTTTAATTCTTTTGTTTACTTTTACTGATCCTCTTATTCTTATAACAGCTAACATCATACTCCCCTATATTTGTGTAAATTTCTTAATGCATAGAAACTTGCTTTTATGAGATTGAATCTTGTGCCTGTTTCACCATATGTTTTAGTCCAAATATCTTTTATTCCAGCTAATGCAAAGAGTTTCTTACTTTCCTCATTTGCAACCAATCCCACTCCTTTAGGTGCTGGCATTAAAATAATTCTAGTAGAACCGGATTTACCTTCTACTTTAAATGGTATAGAATGATTTTTACCACATCCGCATTCCCAAGAGCCACAACCTCTTCTGATTTTAATCAAATTCGTTTTTGCTTTTCTTGTGGCTTTTTCTATAGCAAGCCTGCCTTCTTCTCCTTTTGCTTTGCCAAATCCTATTACTCCATCTTCATTTCCTACTATAACAAATGCAGTTGTTGTATATCTTCTACCTGATTTATGCATTTTTGTGGTGATTCTTATAGGAGTTCTTTGTATACCCCCACCCTTTCCTGATCTTCCACCTATTTCAACTAATTCTGTTCTTAAATTTACTATCAGGAAATCTGATATTTCAGGTTCTTTGATTTTTATTCCTTTATCTAATATTTCATCAATATTTTTTATTTTACCAGCTAATACTTTTTTTCCTAGTTCTGTTTTTGGCTTCCATCCAGTAAGTATTTCTTCCCTTTTTTCTTCTCTGGTTTTTTCTTTTTGTCTTCTTGTTCTTTTTATCATATTATCTACTTTTCTCTATTTTTGTCTTGACTGTATTAAACATTTTTTCTGTTTTTCCATCTTTTATGTGTTTGCCTTTTATCCTATCTTCAGAAGGAAACATTTGTTCTGTTTTTTCAGTTTTTGGAATTTCTAATCCAGAATCTAATACACCTTTTAATAAAGCATAAATTTTTCCTCCTTTTGTGCTTTTTTGAAGACCCAAATCAATAACAACAGATTTTATTTTATTTTTTTGTGCTTTTTTTCCAATTAGAAAGCCAGTTAAATATGCTGCCGGAACATTAGAATAAGATTCTTTCCAACCAAACTTTTCAAGATTTTTACTGGAACAAGAAACAATAGTCTGGTCAGAATCTTTTTTGTATTTTATAATTTGAGCATTTGTGTATTTCAAGGATTTTCTAATGACTAATCTTGGCTTTTTTGATAATAGAAGTTTTAATCTTCTATTATAATCTGTCTTTTTCTGTTTTCTCCTTTTCAGATGTAATATATAATTACGCTTTTTCTTCATCATTTTTTATGATACCTCTTTGATTTATGTATAACTTCAAATGAGTTCTGCTTCTGAATACTCCACCTTTAGCCAAAAGATATAATCTTCTGTAATTTTTTTCGTCTATTTTCTTTTCATCTCGTAATTCTTTTAACATTCTTCTTAATGGCCTTATTTTGTTGATCCATTTTCTTTTCTTTGGTAATCTAGCACCTTTTTTTCCTTTTCTACTACCTATTCCTTGTTTTTTCTTTTTTGCAGGTTTTTTTATACTGATTTTGTCAGGTCTTTTTTTAATATAACCATGAGAAATCATTTTCTTTATATCAGAACGAGTAATAGCATTCTTTATTTCTTCTTTATACTCTGGGTCAATCCAGATCTTTGTTTCTCCTACTTTTAATATATCTGCTGCCATTCTTCTTTGAGATGAAAATCCTGCCATTTATATCACGCGTTTAAAGATATTTTTAAGTATTTTCTCTTTTTTTATTATGAGATAAGAGAAAATAATAGCAATAATTATAGATGGTAACACAAAAAATAAAAATAATTGAGGATTATTAACTGGCGGAGTTCCCGGGTATTGGATAAATCCCGGATTTAATATATAAATAAATTTAATAATTTCTTCATATAATGACATAAACATATATTCTCCAATAAATTGTGAAATTAACGATGGTAAAAATACTATGTGGAGAGGATGAAATAATGGTCCTTCAAAGAAAAAGATATTTCTAAATATATATGGAATTGTCCCCCAAATTATACCTATAACAATACATAATTTATTTTCTTTTATTGTTTTTTTAATGTTCATTTAAATCACGCGTTTAATACCTTTATTTTAAGCTCTTTTGCCTTTTCTAATATAACTGGTTTTTTCTTTTTTCCTATTGTTTTTGATAATCTGGCTGCTTGTTTTTTATTGTCTATTTTTTCCAGATCTTTTATATTTTGAACATAAACTTCTTTTAATCCAGAGGGATGCAAACCTCTTTTTGATTTTTCAGTTCTATAGCCAATTGTGACAAATCTTCCTTTTGATTTTTCTTTTTTTCTTAATTTGTTATGAATACCTCTAGGTCTTCTCCATCTTTTTTTGATTCTTTTGAGATAATTTGAACTTCTATTTATGAATTTCATATTACTTACCCTTTTCTTTTATAACAATTGAATCTTGAAATATCCTTCTGTCATATTTAGTAACTTTGCAAGCAGTTTCCATATTTGCTGCAGTTTGACCTGTATCTTCTTTATTCACCCCAGAAACAATTATTTCCTGTCCTTTTATTTCGATTTTAGTATCTCCTACTATTTTTGCTGATCTAGGCTTTTTTTCTCCTAAAAAATTTGTTATTAAGATTTTATTTCCTTCAACTTTAACATTCATAGGAAAGTGTGAATAAACGATTGCTAATTTATATTCATATCCTTTTGTTGCGCCATTAATCATATTTTTTATATGTGCAATTATAGTACCTAACATTGCTTTGACTTTTCTTCTTTCTGATGTTGAAGATATGAGTATTTTGTTATCTTTTTTTTCTATTTTAATATCAAAAAAATATTTGAAAGTTTTTTCTAATTCTCCTTTTTCTCCTTTTATCTTTACAGTTTTTCCTTGTACTTCTACTGTTACATTTTCAGGAATTATAATTTCTTTTTCCATTTTAAACACCTAGAATATAAATGCTAAAAGTTTGCCCCCGACTTTATGTTTTTTTGCTTCTTGATGAGTCATAACACCTTTAGGACTTGTTAGGATCAGAAATCCAATGTCTTTAGCAGGAAGAAATCTTTTTTCAAATTTTTCAAATTCATCTGTTTTAATAGAATATCTTGGTTTTATAACACCACAATCATTTATTTTGTTTTTAAGCTCTACTTTAAATTTACCAGATTTTCCATCGTCTATAAATTCAAAAGTACCAATATATTTTTTTTCTTGGATTACTTTAAGGACTTCTCTGACTAGATTAGATGCTGGAGTAAAACATTCTTTTTTTCCAATTCTTTCTGCATTTTTTATAGCAGACATAACATCTGCTAACGTGTCGTGTCTCATATATTCACCAATTATTAAAATACATTGTTTAGTAATGTTTATTAAGGTTTTTATATCTTTAAAAATTTTGAGAAATTATAATAATTCTGCTAATTGTTTGATATTTATAATATGAAAATAGATTTCGCTTTAATATCTAATAATAGTAATTAAACGAATAGAAAATTCATTTAATAGTTGTTATATTTAATTTTGGCTTCGGCTTGGAAATATTATCTAATGTAGATTCAACCAAAATATCAATAGTATCAATTATTGGTAAATTTTCCCCGTTCAACATAACTGCAAACTCTGTGCATCCCAAAACTACAATTTCTGAACCTTTTTGCAAATACTTTTGACAAATTTTCTTAACTATTTCGATTTGTTTATCAATTTCAGTTCCTTTATTAAAATTAAAAATCGTATCAGTTAGCTCTTT
>CAYLUO010000017.1:0-7454 GCA_964386885.1 uncultured archaeon | reverse complement strand
TTTGTTATACAAATTTACTATCTGATTAGGGATGTATCGCATTGTTTTCTCGAAATTTATTAAAGTAATTCATTGAAAATACTTTGCAGCTTTTTAGCAATCACATCAGGAGCAAATAGCTCGCGAGCTTTAATCCTATTAAGTTTTGCCATTCTTTCCCTTATTTCTGGATGCCTTGCCAAATATAATATTTTCTCTGACAGCAACTCTACATCTCCAGGTTTGATTAAATAACCATTAACACCATTTTCAACTATTTCAGGAACACCTCCAACTAAGGTAGAAATTACAGGTAATCCCAGAGCCATCGCTTCAAGGATAGAAACAGGATAATTCTCATTGTGAGAAGGCAAAATGAAAATGTCCGAGTTTGCTATTTCCCTAATTAGCTTTCTACCTGATAAAAAACCTTTAAACTCACAATACTCCATTGCCCCAGCTTGAGTATATTCCTCTATAATGTGTTGTTTTTCACCGCTTTTTTCCTCATTCCCAATAAATTTGAAATGCAATGACAACTTACTTCCTTTGACAAAGATAATTGATTCGAGAATGTCGTACAAACCTTTTCTTTCCCCTATAGAGCCTACAAAGACAACATTTATTCTTTTATCAGCCTTTTTGTTTAATTGTTTTCGTTTCAAAGAATAATCAATAAATTCTCTGCGAACAGGGTTATTCAAAACCTTTATTTTTTCATTTGGTAATCCTATCTCCCTTAAAAATGAAGCCCACTTGGTAGATAATGCAATAACTCTATCGGCTCTAAAAAGAACGAATTTGATTAAATTTTGAACTAGTTTTGGGCTGTCAAAATACCATTTGTCGAATGCTCCCCCATGTAGATGTATCACAGTTTTCACATAAAAAATTTTGGCTATAAACATAAGTCCAGCACTTTTTAGTAGTGCAAAATAAGATGTTACTGGTAAATGAACAATATGGGGTCTTTTTAAGACACATTTTTTAAGTAGCTTGAGTAAATGGTTCAACGCCGTAGAAATGTTATATAGAGTAAATTTTGCTTGCTCGCCGAAATGGGCTTTTCGGCTAATATCAAGAATTTCAATATTATACTTATCCCAGATAGAGGAACTTAGAATCGCATCCATTGCAGTAGCAACTCCTCCAGGAGATGGAGGCAGGGGAGTTATAAAAAGTATACGCTTCTTATTTTTCATCTTTTATTTTAATTTCTCTCTCACTTTTCTGTAATTTACTGTTCATAAATTACTCATATTTCTTCACCATATTTTCTAATGGGAAAACTTTCCTGACTCTCTTTCTGTTATTTATGACACTTTTTTTGCTATACTTTAATTGTTTCGGTCTTTTGACTATACAATTTCTTTTAATATACCGGTGCAGAGTGGGTCAATAAAAGTTTAATAGTATCCCAAAATCTCCATAGGGACTCTTGTAATCTTTTCAACCAATCTGATATCAGGTTTTGACAAACGTTTAGCATATTTATAATTTCTATTTTTATACTGCACTCTATGCATATATTTTTTAATGCTCTTTGATTCTCTCAGTCTCAAAAAGGAAATGATTTTTTGCATCACAACATCTGGTTTTTCCATAAAGTCTTCATACTTGATTCTCAGGTATGAAGCATTCATTTCTCGCCTTTCTTTTAATGTCTGATAAAAAACTGAGGTCCACTGTAATGATGTTAAAACAACAGGAGATTTTCCAGTTTTTCTCCAGAATTGCAGCTCTTCTTCGTTTAGCGCCCCACTCCAATAAGGTTCGTATCGTCCTCTGCTTTTCCAAAACTTCACATCTAACAGCGAGGCGACAACAGCACGCGGGTCGCGAACGACGTCAATAAAAAATGCATCGGGGAAAATTAACGATAGAAATTTTAATCTTGGTGGTCCCGTTAGTTTTGCTGCAAATCTTAGTTTCTCTGACCAAATAGTAATTTGGTTAACGTATTTTTGGGTTTCTTCTATTTCTTCTTTGGTTGGGTTTACATCATTTAAAAATGTATTTCGGAATTTACTTCCGCACAAATATTCCCAAGTTTTATAAGCCTCAGATGGTTTCGGTAAAAATCTATTGAAAATTGTAGTTTTCTGACCTTGCTCTTTTTCGCCATGCAAAATTCCGAAAAACCGATGTATTAAACAAACTTGTGGAAATCTGAAAACTTTATTCGAATAATTTGAGAACCAGCCTAAATCTTCATGCGAAGCCAGTGCTTCAAAGATTACAGTTGTTCCACTCCTTCCCATGCCTATTAAAAATATTGGCTCATTTACGAGCATTTTCCGCCTTTCTGAAAACTATGATTCTTGATATACAGAAACCCGATGCAGATTTTTATAAAGCTTCTGTAATCGGTTATATTGTAAATTCTTCTCGTAAATTTTCATATTCCTTCTCTGCGTTTTCTAACGCGCGAGTCTTCTCGCCTTGTCCTTCCTAGTACAACCGATTTCGCTGAAATTCAAATGGTGTTCTAACATTTATCAAAGAGTCGAAGAGTACACTCATTTATCACCTTCAAAATCCTCTTTTTATATCTCATATGTTTCATCTATCTCTCTAACCATATTACACGATTCTTTGCAATACGTTAATGCTTAGCGGTATTTATATAACTGTTAAACCCTTTGATTTAATAATCTTTTATACAAACTCACATAAGAGTTTGTCATTTTTTCCAAACTAAATTCTTTTTTAATTGTTTCTCTCCCTTTTTCTCCCATATTTGAGGCAATTTTTTCATTCTCAAGTAGATATTCAATTTTAGAAGCTAATCTTTCAACCGATTCAGGTTCTACTAAAAATCCCGCTTCTCTATCCATAAGTATTTCATTTGTGCCACCACCTTTAGTTGCAATTACTGGCTTTCCCAATGCCATATATTCCATTATTACATTTGATATTCCCTCTGTATATGTAGAAAGCACCCCAACATCAAAAACACTGACAATTGACTCCACATTTCTTTGCTTTCCCAGAAATTTTATTTTGTTTTGAAATTCTGGCTTCACGATTTTCTTACATTTTTTTAGGTTTACTCCATTTCCTATTGCCAAAAAGATAATATCATTTCTTTTAGTCAAGATTTTTTGAGCGGCCAGAATATATGTATTATAATCCTTTTTCCCACTGAAGCTTGCAATCATTCCAACAACCTTTTCAGTTTTTATTCCAAACTTTGCCTTTATAGTTTTTTTATTTTCAATTTTACTAATTCTCTCAAAATCAAATCCATTGTGAATACAAACACTTTTATTGCTTGGAGCCTTATAGGGCTTCAATCCTGCGTTTGAATTTGAAAGGATAACATCAGAAAACGGAAAAGTCAGTTTTGACCTTATCAAGGCTTTCAGGGATAGTTTGTACGGAGCATCAGAAATCATAGCATTGATGAATTTTATTTTCAACGTTTTTGCAATGGGTAATGCATATACAGATGGCATACTTCCCCAACTATGTATAATGTCAGGCCTAACTTTTTTACAAAGTTTATACAATTTAAGAAATATTCCTGGATCTTTTTTCCATTTTCTTATTACATAATGAATTTTCACATCAAGATTGTGAATTGCCGTATAATAAATTTCATCTGACATTATTACTAATTCGCATTTTATTTCTTTATATTTGGAAAGACCTTTAAGAAGCTCTACAAGTCGCCGTTCTTTACCCCCAGGACGAAGACTGTCAATTAAAAATAAGATTCTCATATAATTAAACTACCATCAGCGTTCGCTTTAAGTCCAATAAGTTCAATGCATCCATCAGTTGAAAATATTTGGTATTGGAGACTTTAGGACATCCATTTAATACATTCTGCAAAGCTCTTAAACAAAAAGAGACAACTTATTTTCGGTGATATGGTACCTTGATTGGAGAATGTAGGTAAAAATATCATTTCAAAAAGGATAACTTCCCCTTAAATCTTATAGAAAATTCATATGGAAAAAGAGGAACGAAAAACCACAATAGTTTTTTAATATGATTTTTGACATTATCTTTCCCCCGTAAAGATTTTATTAAGCACTTCAATGTATATAGTTTTCCACTTCTTTCTCTAATTGATAATCTGGCAATTAAAAACCAATATTCGGAAATAGAATTTTTATATTTATTAAATGAATTACTCATAATATATTTCTTTAGACTACTACTTCTTTTTTCTATTTTATTCTTGTGGAGCAAATTCTTATCCGATTGATATATTACTTCCTTTATTTTATTGTATTCTTTTCGTATAAAAATCTTTGACTCACTTTTTTGTGGAGTTATTCTATAGCTATATGAAATTTCAGGCAAAACAACAATTTTATAATTGTTTTTAATGAATCTTAGCCATAATTCGCCGTCTTGAGAATAATAAAAGTTTTCATTATACCCTCCTAATGCTCTGACAATTTCTTTTCTCATAAAAGCAGTGCCATGCGGGAAAATAGCTCTTGGCCTTAGTAAAACATTAGCGTAATCAGAAATATTAGAGAACTTAGTATCCTCATAAATAACTGAGCCATTAATATCTACCTTTTTACAATTAGTTCCTACTAAATGTACATCTTCCCTTTTTTCTAAAAATTCATACTGTTTTTCTAATCTATCTGAATGCGAAACATCATCTGCATCCTGTCTCGCAATATATTTTCCTTTTGCTATTTTTAATCCCTTATTTAGAGATGCTGGTAATCCAATATTCTTTTTATTATTAATTATTTTTATACGGCTATCCTTGCTTTGATATTCCTCTATAATTTTAAGCGAATTATCTCTTGAGCCATCATCAATAATAATAAATTCAATATTCGTAAATGTTTGATTGACTATAGATTCAATAGATTCTCTAAGGAATTCTTGTCCATTATACACAGACATTATCACAGAAATGTCAGGTTTGGTTTTATTCACTAAACTTCTCCTGTTTGTTTAGATTCATCAATGAATAAAACACTCCCAAAACAATTGCAAAATTTTTAGCACCATAGGGGTAACTATTATGAACCTGCCCATTGATAATATAGGCAACAAGCCAGCCAATTAAAGCAAATCTCAATATATTAAGATTATTATTATTAAATTTGGTTTTTATTAGCCTCGAAAAAATATAAACATATAACATAATCATAAAAAAGATGGAAAGAACACCGTAATAACCACCAATTGTTAAAAACTGATTATGAGCCGTTGTCCCTAAAAAAGTCCCATAAAATTCTCTATCAACGAGATAACTAAATTCATTAACTTCTTCTCTAAAATTTGCTCTGCCAACCCCAACAGGATGTTTTAATATTGTATAAAAGGTCGGGATAAACAGATTAATTCTACCGTATATACTTTCATATAGTAAGGAACTTCTTCCCTTATATTTTACTATATTCAATCTTTCACTACCTAAAATCATTTTATCAACACGAAATATGAATACTACAACTATAATAATAGCAAATGGGATTATTAATTTTTTCATAAATCCTTTTCTATAAAATCCCATAAATACAATCAATCCAATTAAAATTCCAAAAATAGCAGACCTCGTTTGGTTAATAATTAAGGTAACAAAAGCAATGCCGATTAATACTATTATAAACCTTCGTTTTTTGGCCAAATAATAGTAAATTAAGAAGAAAAAAACCGGGATGAGCAAGTAAGCTAAAGTGAGAAATGAAACATTACCGGAATATCTTCCTATCTGAATAGAGTGTAAAATTTCCGCAGGCACACTGGCTAAGAACAGTGATAAATAAGTACCAATTTCAATGTTAAAAAATTGCATAATAGCTAAAATTGATGGAATAGTGATACTAATGAAAGAAATTAGAAAAACAATATTTAGCTTTTTTTCGGTATTTATATATTTTTGGAAATAGTAGATTATCAAATACCAAGCAATTAAACCTTTAAAAAAACTTACCAGAACTGACAATATATCTTTCCCTGCTATGTTACCAACAATAGGTGCTAGAATGATATCAACAAAGAATGCCCAAAAAATGAAATAGTAAATCCATTTAAATTCCCTTGAAAAAAAGTTATTGTATTGATAAGAAACCTGGGGGTTTGGATATCTGCGTTGAAGAATATCTATTACCACTAACAAAGCAATTAGGTATGTCCTCAAACTAAAACCTGGCAACTGAGGGTCAATTCCTGAAAATATATTGAAAACAATGAAATATATTACCCAGTGAGGTTTATGTTTGACAATTATAACTAAAACAATGGAACCAATTACAAGAGTAAATAATTTCAATAGACTAACCAACATACTTAAAATACCCAGAGTTTTTTACCAATAGCATTATTAATCATTTTTCTCTCTCTTTCTGAGAATAATTTATTAAAGTATGACATTATTAGATGAATCCCAATTGCTATAAAAACAGCAGAGATTAATAGTGCTAAATTTGTGATGAAATGCTTAAAGAAAAGCAAAAACGCAATCATTGGTAAAAGATTGAATAAGGATTTAAACAAACTTTTAATCGGAAATACAAAATTTATTTTTGTTAATTTTCTTGTAAAGTAAAAATAGTAGAAATATTGTAAAACCAATGCACTACCTGTCGCGATTGCTGCACCCATTATACCAAATTTTTGCACTAATAGTATGTCCAAAACTAAATTATAAATTGAAAAGATTCCACTGTAGAAAAATAACTCGTTTTTTTCTAAAACATTTATAATTGGTGTAAGTGTGTAGGATAAAGAACCTACGCTGAAACTAATAAGCAGTAGATAAATAATTGGTAAAGTCTGCAAATATTTTGGGTCGTAAATAAGGATAATCATTTGTTTAGACAGTAAGCCTACTCCGATAAATACCGGGATACAAATAAAAAAAAAGAGTTTGTTAAAAAATTCAAAGAAAAATATAAGGATATTCTTATCTCCATTTGCTGTATAATATCTTTTTACTAATAAGGGGTTAAAAACACCCCTTAAGATAGAAATCGGATTCAATTGCCTTGGAATTCCTACCAAGATGGCTGCAAAAGAATATAAACCTACCATCGATGCACCTAAATAATGTGATATCACAAAATTATCAATCATTATTTCTTTGAAAACCCCTGTTGAAACTGCTAAAAATGAAAATAGTGCGAATTTGCTAATTCTTTTATATTCCAATTTTTCCACATTTCGATTATACCTTTGTACATTATACCAATATTTTTTAATAGCAAGAAAAAGAAGGTAAACAAAAGAGAGCACATCAACCACAAGCATTGATAATATTAAGCCTCCTAATCCCCAATTATTGCATACTACCAACAAAAAAAGTATAAAGCGGACGATAGAAACTACAATAACACTAATTCTATCAAGGTAGAGCTCTAAATAAGAGGCAAGTAAAGAAGTGCCAAATAAATCTTTCGTCTTGTTTAAAACAATTAGAATACATATAACCCCTAACCAGGTCATCAATATACCAGGCAAATTCAGAAAAGAAAAAATAGTATATTTAAAAC
>CAYLUO010000016.1:0-7735 GCA_964386885.1 uncultured archaeon | reverse complement strand
ATAGAATCTCTATTAAAAAGAAATGGATATTTTATTTAAAGTTTAGAAAAGAAATTTAACTTAGGATTGTTAATTTTCAATAAGATTATAAATTGTGTTTACATGAAAATTAAAAAAATACCAATAAAATTAGAATCATTAGTTATACTTTCTGTATTAGCTTTTATTATTTTTATTTCAATTTACATCAGATTTTCTACATATAATCCAAAAATGGTCCTTGACTATGATCCTTGGTGGTATTATAGATATACAAAAACAATAATGGAAAATAACTTAAGACCACCAACATGGGATTCTCAGAGTTTTGCTACGCCAGGAAGAGCTGTCCAACCATATCATGGCTGGTCTTATACTATGATAATTTTTTATTATATCGCTAATATTTTTTCAGCTACATCTTTAATGATTATTGGAAATATAGCACCTTTAATTATAATTGGTCTCACAATTATAATTGCATATTTATTGGGGAAAGAATTATCAAATAAATGGGGAGGAATTTCAACTGCCATATTTTCTACTTTAACACCCACACTTATTTCAGTGTCAATGGCTGGATATTGTGATACTGATGCTACTGTAGTATTCTTTTCTTTCTTATGTGTTTATTCATTTTTCCTAGCTATAAAAAAGAAAAAGTTGCCTTTCACAATTTTTGCTATTTTAATTAATCTCGCATTTATATTTACATGGCCAGGTGCATGGTATGTTTCATTATTATTTTCTGCGTTTATACCAGCTCTAATATTATTTAGGTTTGTTGAACAGATTATATCACAGAAGTCAATCAAAATTAATATTTCCAATCTTTTCAAAGAAAAGAAATTTATAGAATCTGTAAAAATAGTGGCAATAATTCTGGTCGCATTGAATGTTCTTGGAACTATATTAGGTTTTGGAAATATGATTAATTTCTTTTCTACTGGTTTAGGTTTTATAGGAGCAAAACAAATAGTGAATGTTTCTGTTGCTGAATTACAGCCAATAAATATATTTTCAAAAGCAGGATTTACACAAGTAGCATCAAGAGTTGGAACTGTACCTTTAGCTTTGACATTAATAATTTTACCAATTTTAGTAATTTTCAAAATATTTAGAAAAGTTGAAATAAAGTCAGAAGAAATATTCTTATTTTTATGGGCATTCGCAACTTTTTATTTGATATTAAATGGTGTTAGATTCTCACTTTTATTTTCTTGTGCAGTTGCAGTATCAGCAGGATATGTTATTGGAAATATAATGAAATTTTTTTCAGATAGAGAAATAGTTCTCAAATCAACTTTCATAGGGTTTGTAATATTGGTTTTAATTATGTTTATTTCAGACGCAATGCTTTATTCAAAATATGCAGCAGGAATGGCAGTTAATGATAATTGGATTGGAATGTTAGATTGGTTAAATGATAATGCTGATAAAAATTCGTTAGTTGCAACTTGGTGGGACCCTGGGCATATAATAGCTGGCTATACTGGATTAAAAGTTCATGCAGATGGTGCGCATTGTTCATCTGCAGGTTGTTTTCCATATCCACATAACACGAGAATTCAGAATATGGGAAGGATTATGTCTACTAGTGATGAGCAAGAGGCAATTGATATATTAGAAAAATATATTCAGTTAACACCAGAGCAATGTCAACAACTTAAACAAAAATTTGGAGATATAGTTCCAGAAGAAGCATGCGAACCAATATCAGAAATGTACTTTATAGCAAGCTCTGATTTAATTGGTAAATTTACATGGATGAATTATTTTGGCGGGTACAGAGCTCCTATAAAAACTACTAATGCCTTTTTAGTAAATCCTGGTGTATGTTGTGCACCAACCCCAAAAACAGAAGCCGGATATATGTCATGTGGCGAATACGCAAATGATGGTAAGGGAGTTTTCATATGGTGTCCATGGATATTTACTTTATCTGATATTCAACAAGACAATGAGGGAAATAATATTTACTTATATAATTATGGAAATTTCCAAATTGCGATAATACAAAAAGAAGACAAATTAATTCCTGTATATAATAATAACTATATAATAAATCATATAACATTCTTTTTGAATAACCAAAAACAAGATGGAGATCTCACAAGTTATGATGTTAGTTCTTTGGAAAAACTAGACGGACTAGTATGGATAGATCCATCATTCAAATCTCTGATTTATTTTGCTCCAGAAATAAAAGATAGTATATTTGTTAGGACATTCTTTTATGGAGGAGAAGGATTAGATCATTTCGAATTAGTTTATCAAAATTCTGAGATAAAATTATATAAAGTAAATTTCTAGTGTATAAATAATTATAAATATTTTTCATGTTGTTTAAAGTATAGAGGTGTAAAATTGCTCCAAAGAAAAAAACGTGAAAAAAGAGAATTACCATTAGCTCCTTTAGAAAGATTATTAAAAAGATGCGGAGCAAAAAGAGTTTCTGAAAATGGAGTAAAAGAATTCGCATCAGTTCTTTTTGAATATGCCTATAGTTTATCAGCAGAAGCAGTTGCTTTAGCAGAACATTCAGGAAGAAAAACAATAATGGAATCAGATATACGAATGGCAAAAAGAAAAGAAAGAGTTTAGAGTTGATATTTATGTTATCTTTAGAAGAGATTATATCAGATTTAGAACAAAAATCAAAAAAATCTAGAGAAGAGTTATTGTCTAAAATAAAAAAGAAACAAGAAGAACTCTCTGGTCTAGTTTCATCAGAAGGAGCAGCACATTTAGTTGCAAGAGATTTAGGAGTTAGTATTATAAGAGAAAGTAAACGAGAACTGAAACTAAAAGACATAAAACCAGATATGAAAAACATTGAGACAAAAGTAAGAATTATAGGAATAACTGAAACAAGAGAATTCAAAAGAAAAGATGGAAAACAAGGCAGAGTTGCAAGTCTAATTGTTACTGATGGAACAGGCGAGGCAAGAATACCATTATGGGATAAACAAATAGATCTGATTGATGAAAAAACAGTTGAGAAAAATGATGTAATAGAAATTAAAAATGCTTATGCTAAAGAAAATATTTTTGGTGGAATAGAATTAAGATTGCAAAAATATTCTAGAATAGAAAAAGTCAAAGACGATTCTATACCATATAAAACTACAAGACCAGAATTTGAAAGAAAAAAATTAAAAGGATTAGTAGAAGGAAGTTATGAAATAAAAGGAAATATTGTAAATGTATTTAATGTAAATCCTTTATTCAAAACTTGTCCAAAATGTAGTTCAAAATTAGAACAAGATGATAAAGGATACAAATGTAAAGAACATGGTTATGTAGAACCAACAAATAATCTGATAATATCAACTATAATAGATGATGGAACTTCAACAATTAGGGCTGTATTTTTTAGAGATGCAGCTGAAAAACTTTCTAATTTAAGTCCGAACACTTTAGCAAATATGAAGCAAGATGAATCTATAGATTTGATTAGAGAAAATGTTTTAGGTAATGATATTTTACTTACTGGTGTGGTAAGAAAAAATAAAATCTTTGATAGTCTAGAGTTTATAGTAAGAGATATAAAAAATTTTGATATTGAACAGGAAAGTAAAGAACTTATAGATAAAATATCATCATTTAGGTAGATAATATGAAACAAAAAAAGATAGATTTTAAAGAAATACCTGGTGTTGGATCAAAAATTGCTGAAAAATTAGAAGAAGCAGGATTCACAGATCCAATGTCTCTGGCAGTAGCATCTGCAAGTGAATTGGCTAATATATTAGAAATAGGAGAACCAACAGCAGCAAAAATAATAAACAAAGTTAGAGAGAAACTCGACATAGGATTTCAACCAGCAAATAAAGTATGGAAACAAAGACAAACAATGGAAAAATTAACAACAGGCAGTAAATCATTAGATGGATTATTAGGCGGTGGAATAGAAACCCAAGCAATATCAGAATGTTATGGTCAGTTTGGTTCTGGTAAAAGTCAATTAGGATTTCAATTGGCTATTAATGTTCAGTTACCAAAAGACCAAGGAGGATTAGATGGTAATTGTTTATTTATAGACACTGAAGCAACATTTAGGCCAGGCCGTATATTACAAATGGCAAGCGCATTAAAACTAGATACTGAAAAAATATTAAAGAAAATTTTTGTTGCAAGAGCATATAATTCTGATCATGAAATGTTTTTGGTAGAAAAATCAAATGAAATCATTGAAGAAAAAAATATAAAAATTCTTATAATAGATTCTTTAACCTCTCACTTTAGATCTGATTATACTGGACGAGGACAATTAGCTCCAAGACAACAAAAACTAAATAAACTTTTACACAATTTACAAAGATTAGCTGATACTTATAATATAGCAATATTTGTGACAAATCAAGTTTTATCAAATCCAGCAGTTTTATTTGGAGACCCAACAAGACCAATTGGTGGACATGTTCTAGCACATCAAGCAACTTACAGAATATATCTAAGAAAGTCAAAAGACGAAAAAAGAATAGCAAAAATGATGGATTCACCAGACTTGCCAGCAGGAGAAACAATATTCAAAGTAACTTCAGAAGGAATAAGAGATGTTTAATTCTTATTAAATTTGTTTTTTAATTTATACTAGGTGTTTTTTTGAAAGTATTCGCAGATTTTCATATTCATGGCAAATATGCTAGAGCAACAAGTCCACAAACAGATTTAGAAAATTTAGCAAAATACGGAAAAATAAAAGGATTAAATCTTATAGGAACTGGTGATTTTACACACCCTGATTGGTTAAAAGATTTAAAGGAAAAATTAGAGCCAATAGAAAATACTGGAATTTATTCTTATAATGGAATGAAGTTTATGCTCACGACTGAAGTTTCAACTATTTATGAACAAGATAATAAAACCAGAAAAGTTCATCATGTAATTCATGTTCCTAATTTCGAAACAATAGATCAGATAGTTGATGTATTAGAAAAAAAAGGAGCACAATTAGGGATAGATGGAAGATTGACATTAAAAGATATAAGTGGTGATCAATTAGTTGAGATTTTAATGAATATATCTAAAGATATTTTAATCATTCCTGCTCATGCTTGGACTCCTTGGTTTGGTGTATTAGGATCAAAGTCGGGATTTGATAAAGTTGAAGATTGTTACAAAGATCAAATAAAATATATTTATGGATTAGAAACAGGATTGTCAAGTGACCCTGCAATGAACTGGAGATTTTCTTCTTTAGATAAATTTACTTTAATGAGTAATTCTGATGCACATAGTCATTGGCCATGGAGATTAGGAAGAGAATGTAATGTTTTTGATCTAAAAAAAATCACATATTCAGAAATATTTGATGCAATAAAAAATAAAGACAAAAAAAGATTTCTTTTTACAGTTGAAGTTGATCCTGGATATGGGAAG
Organism: uncultured archaeon; assembly: GCA_964386885.1. Taxonomy (GTDB): domain Archaea; phylum Aenigmatarchaeota; class Aenigmatarchaeia; order CG10238-14; family CG10238-14; genus JAFCEW01. The sequence continues at coordinate 2,371 of CAYLUO010000016.1, read as the reverse complement.
TATCATTGGACTGGTCACAGAAATTGTAAAATAATGTTATCGCCAGAACAAGCATTGAAACTAAATGATATTTGTCCAGTTTGCAAGAGAAAACTTACTGTTGGTGTTGAGGAAAGAGTTGAAAAATTAGCAGATCGTCCTGCTGATTATATACCAAAAGATGCAATTCCTTTTAAAAAATTGATTCCATTAACAGAACTAATAAAAACTATATTCAAAGTTGAGACATTATATTCAAAAACAGTTTGGAATGAATATATGAAATTAATAGATAAGTTTGGAAATGAATTTAATATTCTTTTAAATGTTCCTAAAGAAGATTTAGAAAAAGAAACTAATGAAAAATTAGCTGAATTTATAATTTTGAACAGACAAGAAAAGATTAAAGTAATTCCTGGATATGATGGAGTTTATGGATATCCTGTTTTTGAGCAAGAAAAATTTAAAGAATTTGAACAAAAACAAGACAGTATAAAATTGGAAACTCAAAAAACACTAAGTAATTTTTAAGGGTTTATAGTCTAATGGTAGGACACTACCCTCACAAATCTTGGGAACGGTAGAAACTCCAGTTCAATTCTGGATAGACCCATTTAAACAATAGGACTTGAAAGAACAGTTACTTCTGTTGATGTTTTTACCCAATATTCATATGATAAATCAACATCAATTCTTATATTTTGCCAATCTGTGATTCCGCTTGTAGGTAAAGTACATCTTATTTGTTTACTTTTTCCTTGAGATAGTTTTATAGGCCCAGTACTACTGCATTTTACACCTTGTGCCTGGTCAACAGTAACAGTTATAAAATCATCTTTAGGTCTTCCACTCCCAACATTTTGAATATCTAAAACAGCTCTTGTGTCTTGGCCACTATACACTTCAGGTGATCTTAATACTATTGTTGCATGAATAGGACCAACCTGTGCACTACTTTCACTTAATCCTAATTTTCCTTTTTCTGAGTCTTGTTGATCTTTTGGAAGTCCTTTTATCCAATCTCTTGAAGCAACTCTTATTAAAGCTTCATAATTAGTTGCATAATGATAATTTATTTTTACATCAACAGGATATGTTATTGTTGTTTGAGATGGTGGTGCAGTTCCTGTCCATTCGAATGTACATGCTTCACCTTCTATATTTGGTTCTGGAGGATATATTGTTCCACATTCCTCTCCAGCAGTTTGATCTGTTGACCATGGTAAACCAATTAAATCTCCTGTAACACCAGTTGCTTTTGCCCCGCCAACATTTTTAATATCTGCAGTGAAATATACAACTTCATTACCTTCTACTTGATCAGGATCTGCTGTAAAACTCTGTATTATAATACCATTTGTACTACTAGTCGCTCCACTATCACCAATACATCCAGATAATGCTACAATACCTATAAGAAATAATATTGGTAATATTTGTTTCATCATCACACCTAATATAATATTATTGAAAAAGACATTTAAAATGTTTTTTCACTTATAGTAATAGTCTCTTTTTTGATAAATTTATAAATATAGTCATATGTTGCAGTTAATGTTCCTGGGTCATCAATTGGATTTATAGTACATACTAAAGGCAATTCTGTTGGAACACTAATTGTTTCTTTTTGTGATAAAATATTTCCACTTACAGTAAATTCACAAGAATCTTCTGTAGTTGAATCAACTTCTAAATTTTTCATTTCGATTCTAAACTGATCCAAATCTATATTTGGAAATTCAAATCCAGACCCTAAAGAGCCAACATTATCAACAGAAACTTCTATATCAAAAGGAATATCTTTTGTTGCCCAATCCCTTTCTGTTACAGTTCTTCCATCCTCTTCATATTTTAACAAAAATCCCGGTTTTATATCAACATGTATTGGTCCATAACTTTGACCCATCTCCATATGCCTTTCTGTTGTTTCTTTATAATCTAACACAGGAAATATAACAATAGTCTCACCTTGGTATTCATACTCTACACTTATTGATATTTCTGCTTCAAATGGATCAACAAATCCTAGTTCTTCTTTTGATGGAGCTCTTAATAGAAAACTAATATCTTTTGCATCTAAAGACTCTAATTCATTATAATAGCATCCTTCATTATTATCTAGAACATGTCCGATTTCTTTTTTATATAAAAATGAACGACCATTTAAATCTTCACATGAGGCCTTTTCAATAGTAAATCCACCACTATTTGATAATTTTATTACTAAATTCTCAACAGGATTCTCAACATGATTAACAACAGAAAAATCAATAAAAACTGTTTTTCCAGGTCTGACTTGCTTCTGAATTAAAAAATTTTCTAGTTTTATAGCATTATCATCATATTGTATATCTCCATTAGGGCCTATACAGCCAGAAATAAGTATAATTCC
>CAYLUO010000015.1:5139-8017 GCA_964386885.1 uncultured archaeon | reverse complement strand
TTTTCATATTATCTTCAATATATATGACGATATAAATCTTTATATATAACTGATTAATTATCAATTTTTATTATCTTATTTTATTGTGATAATCTCAATTCTTCTTTTATTTCATCAAGAGATTTTTTCATTAATTCATCTAACTGATCTTCAAATGGACCTTTATTAACAGGTATACCATTCTCTTTCCATTCTTTTTCAAATTTTTTTAATTCAACTAATTTTATATACATCTTTGCTATAGAATCATCGTTTTTATTATCATATTCAGTTAATTTTTCTCCAACCCTTCTACCCAAGTTGGTACATCTATAAAATGGAGTTCTTAAAAAATTATCTTTTGGAGAAATTATTTCTATTAATCCTATTTCTTCCAAACCAATAACCTTTTTATGTAAATCTCTTTCGTTTATTAAATATTGTAAAATACAATGAACATCATAACAGGGTAAACATTTATATTTTGAGAGATGTATTAATACAATTTTTTCACAAATACCATGTCTTTCAATAACAACGTCATTCGACCAATTTTCAATTATAACTTTAAAATATTTGTCTGCAGCTTCTTCTGTGATATCAGAATACTTAATATTTTTATCCAACTTAAATAGACGCTCTCTCATTTTTAAAAATGGTGGGATGAAAGGTGAATAAACCATATTTAGAAATTATAATCATAAAGATTAAAATCTAATCAAAAATCAGCTCATTTTATTCAAACCATATAGAAATCTCTCTTTCTGCTTCTTCTGGGTCACTAGATGCATGAACTAGATTTTCTACAGCCCTTTTTTCTCTATTTGCCTTTTCAATTGATTCGTCTGTCAAATCTCCTCTTATCGTCCCTTTTTCTGCAGCAGAAGGATCAGTATAACCAGCCAATTTCCTCACTTTGTTTACAGCATCTCCACCTTCTATTATCATAGGAACCACAGGGCCAGAGCAAATAAATTTGACAAGCCAAGTCTTTATTATTTTGCCTATCTCACATCTATCTTCTGTTCCAAACGTCTCTTTCAGACTCAATCCAGCTTCTTCATATGATTTGGCACTCTTATTTCCAACACTTGTAAACCATTCATCATCAGAAGGATAAAATCTCTCAACTAATTCTTTTGAAGGAATAAGCGTCTTCCTGGCAATTATCTTAAGGCCAATTCCCTCTATTCTCTTTATTATCTCATCTACCAGACCTTTGCGCACACCATCCGGCTTTATCATCAAAAACGTTCTTTCCATGATAATCTATTAAATTTTGGTATCTTATGCTTAAATTTGTTTTTAGCCTCTATACGCCCCATTTTACAGGCTCTAGTACACTATTTCCCTTGATATTTTTTCGTGATTTTTAACAACACTCACTCTCACTTTTACTAAAAAAGCATATTATTTGAAATATATATCAAATGATATAATTACTATCTATACTATAGAAATATTATTTTATATAATATATATTTTTATTATTATTTAACTTCTATACAATCATAATATATCTATTATGCTATATACTTATCTCTCAAAAACACTGTTTTTAGATACAATTTTATACCATTTAGTATAGGCCAATTAGTTTTCTTTTCTTTCCCATATTCTCCAGTATTTAGCCAATCTTTCCAATGCATTAGAGAACTGGTTTGATACAACTAAAGGCGAATATTTGTCTTTTCTGGATATTAATCCAAATCTCTTTAACACATGAAACGTGTCATATGCTGTACCCCTAACCATTTTTTCCTTTTCTATGACTTCATTTAGTGTTGCTGGCTTGTTCTTAACATATCTAAGTATCTTATCAGCGCATTCCCTCATTTTAATCTGTCTAGGAAATACTAATTCAAGGAATTCATCCCATGTAAACTCATCAAGATCTATTTTGTCAGTTATCCATGTTTTTATTTCCATTCCATCACCTTTTACCGATATTATGTAATATTTAGTACTTTCCTTAACTTATATTTGTCGGTAATCACCAAACCTTTATATAGCATAGCAATTTACCCTATATTGTTGGGCAAATTGATATAAAAGTAGTTAGAAAACACTAGAACCGTCGCTACTTACTGACATTCACTTTTTCTTTGAATCAGATCCTTCGTTTATCCTAGATAACTTGATTAAAACACCCTCTACTGAATGTGTAAGATCTTCTCCATCTTTTGTCAGGGTTATTATCTTGATCCTACCCTGTTTTTTGAATCCAACTAGTCCCTGGGTTTTGAAGTCATCTAATAGCTTTACTGTGTGCGAATATGTACAGTCTATTTCTTTTGATACTTGTGTAGCATATTTAGGACCATTCTTTAAACTTATTAAAATCTTGACTGGCTTGGTCCTTAAAAATAATTTCACCAGCTTATTTTCATCTGTTTGCATAATAATTCTATGCATTTCTGAGGTATTTATATGTTTCGGCGGTACTATTATTAGATATATTTTACTAAATAATGTTTACTAAATAATAATAAGATATTATATGTTATAGTATATTGATATATTATCAATAGAATGATATATATATCAGGATATATATTATGGATTATATGTCACACATTTTCTCACAAGTGAGTATTAGTGAAAAAATTGAAAAATTATATACCAAACATGAGAGTTTTTTGTATCTTTTTAGGTGTATAAGGAGGTCTTTTTTGGCCTGTATAGGGATTTTGCTCTTTTTCTAAATAAGCTCCATTCCGTTTTTTAGTTCCCATTTTTTCTTTTCTTTCTTCTAGAACAAGATCATAATATTCATTATCAGAATAGTCACCAACAACTTTGATGGTTTTAAATGACATAGAAGGGAGATAAGACGGATCTCTTTGGGTTTTAAGGGCAGAGTGATATAATGGATCTTCCACTCTTTTTTCTATTATGA
>CAYLUO010000015.1:2793-5129 GCA_964386885.1 uncultured archaeon | reverse complement strand
TTTTGCTATAAACTCTTTATTATCTTTTACAATTACAATATTATTCTCTATTGTTTCTTTATCTATATCATCTATTGGCACTAATGTTGGCATGAAAATAATATCAAATTAGTAATTTTTTAAAAATATCTTCTAACCACTAGAAAGGGTCGTTCAATCATATCAGAAACCCAAATCACTTAGATTAATGGTAATAATATGGCTATAACAAGTTTGTTAATAATGGGATCAATAATTGCAGGAATTTTGGCAATACCATTTATAGCATCTAATTTGAGCGATTTAAAGCCTACAGGCAGATTACTTTTGGATCTGAATGATACAGAAGTTGATAAAGTACCAACAAAATCTTCCAAGATCTTCACTTCTGACAAATTTGAAAGAATCTATGAGACAGCATTTGGAAAAGTGACTTTTAAGGTATCTCCTGACGAAATTGTGCAGGAATTGAGTAAACCTGACAGGACAGTAGTATGTACAGAAACATCATACGAAGTAGAATGGGAACTTACAACAAAAGAATATAATATAAACGTCTTGCAGTCTAGTTACAAAATAAAAGAAAAATGTACCACACCTGATGGGACACTAGAAAAAACAAAAGAAAACGGTGAAATAGAGGAAATATTTACAGGATTTAATTCTGATTTGGTTTTGTCAAGATGTGCAGAAGCCAAAGAAGAATTGCAAAAAGAAATGGACATAATGATACAAATAAGGGAAGAAACTATAATTCCCGGATTTGAGCAGAGTGGCGGCAGTGGCGGAATAGGATCAGGAGATGTAAAAATAACAGGTATAGACGAAAAAGAAGAGTGGATAGAAATAGAGAATCAAGGCGAAGTACTGGATATGAATGAATGGAGAATAAGCGATGCAGGAAATCACATATACGAATTTGGACAATTTACTTTAGAATCTAGCTCAAAAGTGAAGATATATAGTGGTGAGGAATATGACAGTTGTTCAGAAGATAATGTAACTTTATGTTGGACAGGAAGTAAAATATGGAATGATTCAGGGGATACAGCAACTTTAAATGACGAAAATGGAGTAGTTATTGATACATATACTTACTGATTTTCTTTTCTTTTTCTTTTTTTATTAGTTGTTACCACCAGATAGTAAACTTTATATACTAATTAGAACTATAATAAGAAGTGATATTATGTTGCAAGGAACTTTTTCAACAGATAAAATAGAATACATCAAAAGAGACCCAGACGAACGTTATCCTTGGGAAATGAGATATGGAGAAAAAGATTTAGGTAATATTTTATTTGGGGATGTTTCTAAATATCTTTTTTCACACGATTTATATCTTCAAGATCTCCTTGAAATAGATAATAAAAACTCTGAATCAGGTAAAGTTACTTATAGTTTGTCTCATAAGGGAATAGAAATTAGTCCTAGTGAGTTTAGGAAAGGTAATGTAGAAATAGATAAAGAAAAAAATATTTTAAAAGTTAGAAAGAATTGCGTAAAATTAACGAATGGTGGAGATTTTTGTTTTGGTAAAGCAGAGGGTAGAAACATCTATTTACAGTTCTTTTTAGACAGTCTTGTTAATGAATATAAATCTGAAGACGGATTGTCAATTGAAGATGATATTTCAATATTTGCAACTACAAAAGAAAAAAGAAGGATATATGTTCAGAGAATAATAGAATCAAATCGAAAAAAATTAAAATTATTTAAATATTTAGAGAAGCTTTATAGTGGTTTTGAATCAGAAGAAATTTTACATCCGATTACTCCAATAAAGCAATTTTAGCTACATGAAATAATAAAAATGATAGATATGAAGTTAATATCAGTTCAAATACCAGAGAAATACGTAGAAATAATAGATATTTTAGTTGAAATGGGATTTTATGCAAATAGAAGTGAAGCTATAAGAATATCTGTCAGAGACTTAGCACAAAAAGAATTAGGACCAATAGGTCCTTATAATGATAACCCCCCTGGGTCTAAAGATAAATATGTGAAAAAGATTCTAGAAAAATACAAAATGAAATAATCTTTATAAATTTTCACTAAACAATAGTTTAATATGATAAATATAACCTTTCTGGGCACTGTATCTGGAATACCCAGTTTAAACAGAAATCACCCAGCCATAGTTCTTGAATATTTCTCAAACTATAGAGACGTATTTTTATTTGACTGCGGAGAAGGAACTCAAAAACAATTCATGAAATCTGATTTAAGTTTTATGGATATAGAAAGGATATTCATAACACATTGGCATGCTGATCATTTTGCAGGTCTGATTCCTTTAATTCAGACAATGAACTTAGAAAAAAGACAAAAGCCACTTACTATTTACGGACCTG
>CAYLUO010000015.1:0-2783 GCA_964386885.1 uncultured archaeon | reverse complement strand
ACGGACCTGAAGCTGAAAGATTTGTATCAGATATATTAGATCTGGGTTATTTTGGATTAAGATTTTCAGTAAAAGCAGTAAATGTTCCTTTTGAAGGCAATGAAATAACAACTATATATGAAACAGATGAATATGAAATACAAACTATACCAGTTTTTCATTCAGTTCCAACAGTTGGTTTTTGTTTTAAGGAAAAAGACAAATGGAATATAGACGAGAAAAAATTAGCTAAATTTGATATAAAAAAAGGACCTTGGTTAAAGAAACTTAAAAAAGACGGAAAAATTGAATACAAAGGTAAAAAAATTAAAATAAAAGATGTTGGATATGTTAAAAAAGGATTGAAAGTTGTTTATACTGGTGATACAAAACCATGTGACAATATAGGAAAAATATCAAAAGATGCTGATGTTTTGATTCATGATGCAACTTTTCTTGAAGAAGATGTTTCTGAGAAAGCACATGCAAGTGTTAAAGATGCAGCCAAAATAGCAAAGAAAGTAAATGTAAAACAACTTATTTTGACTCATATAAGCAGAAGATATACTGATCCTGATGAATTAGAAAAAGAAGCAAAGAAAATTTTTAAAAATACAATTCTTGCAAAGGATTTGATGAAGATTAAAGTGAAATAGGTTATAATTTCATACCTATAATTTCTTCTAAAGATTCATCCAATAAGGGATAAGTACATGTCAAATCTAAAATAAAATCTGAAAATGATTTATTTGATGAAAATTTTTCAATTACCATTTTTATAATATCATTATAATAATCTTCGTTTTTCTCGTCTTTTTGATCAATTTTGAATATTTCTTGTAGTTCATCATGTGCTTCAATTATATTTGTTTTGGATTTAATATTGTTATACAGGTCTATTGTTCCTATTATTATTTCTCTTTCTTTGTTTATTTTATTTAACTTATACCACCCTTTACTTCTTCTATTTAATGATTGTGGATCTTTATGCTCTGTTTCTGTGTTTATGGGATGAGATAAAGAGTCTTTTATGTCTTCTGTTGATATATTTGTATAATTTTGGATATCTTCAATTACTCTTTTATTATTTATTTTCTTATTAAGTTCTTTTTCTAGCTGTTCTCCTGCTTCATCTTTTATGGATTTGGGATACTCGTAATTTTCAAACTTTTTGTAAAAACGAATTTTATAAAATTTTTCATACGGTTCTTTTTCATAAGAACGTATACAAGAAGCTATATGTGATCTTAATAAAAGAGCAGTTATTGTTCTTATAATGTTTTGTCCTTTCTTATTCATGTACCACTTTACCAATTTATTTTCCTTATTTATAATTTCAAATAATTCATTTTCTTTTTCATAACAGAACTCAGCCCTCTTTTTTAATGAAACAATAGGAGAAGCTATCTTATACAATTTTTCCATTATATCAAAACATATGGGATTTCCCATAAATTTTTCAGCCAAATCATATTGATATGCCATGATATTACTTAGATTAGTTAGGAAACATGTAGTTAAAAGACTATGCCTTCGCTGGGATTTGAACCCAAATCGCTTCCTCCGCAGGGAAGTATCCTATCCAGATTAGACTACAAAGGCAAAACTATTAAAACATTTATTAATAAAGATAAGAAATACTATAAAACTTTAAAGGTGATTTATTGACAGAAATGAAATGCACAAGTTGCGAAATCAGTCTTTTAGGAGATGACAAATTCGTTAAATTCAAGTGTCCAAACTGTGAAAAAGAAGAAATATTCAGATGTTCAAAATGCAAGAGATTTAGTAATGCTTATGTATGTAAAAAATGCGGTTTTCAAGGTCCTTAGGTGATAATATGGGAAGTGTTATAGTAACATTCAAAATAATGCCTGAATCTGTTGATACTGATTTAGACAAGATAGAACAAGAGCTTAAATCCACTATAGATCCACAAAGAATGGAAATAGTTCCGATAGCTTTTGGCCTGAATTCAATAAGAATAGTAAAGCTAGTAGAGGAAAAGGAAGGAGAAATGGACAGAATAACAAAAGAAATACAAGAAATAGACGGAGTCAGGGAAGTTGAAGTTGTTGGAGTTACAAGAAGCTTATAGTTTTTTATTTCTCTAAGTTATATTTAATCTTATGGCAAGAACTAAATGTGACCAAATTAAATCTTGGAAGATTGTATTTTTCTGGATTCTTGGTGCAGGTCTTTTATTAGCAGGTGCTATTATAGCAGGAAATACGCAAATAGACTTTAGTACATCAATAGTAGATTTTGGATTTTCATTAATGGTGGCTTTTGTTCTTATACTTATAGCAGGATTGTTATGGGTTTCTGTTGCAGTTGCTATAAAAGAGCTTGAAGAAAGATAAAGTTTAAAAAGTTTACAATTACTATACTTTAACTAAATGGTGATTTTTTGGAAAAGAAAAAAACAATGACATTGAAAATTCCAAATCTAAACTGGTGGATGGTTTCGACACTTATACTATTAGTAGTATTGATGGTTTCGCTGTTCAATGGATTTAGATTAACAGGTCAATTGTCAAAGACTTTGTCAAAAGATGATGCAGCAAACAAAACAGTAGATTATATAAATAATAATCTTGTTGCTCCAGGATCTGCTATTGAGCTTATATCAATCGAAGAAGACGCTGGACTATACAAAGTTACTACTTCATATGATGGCCAAGAAATACCTGTTTATATTACAAAAGACGGATCTATGTTATTTTTACAAGGATTTGATCTGAATGAGGAGCAAGAGACAGGAGAAATACAAGAACAAGAAACAGCATCATGTGAAGATTTAG
>CAYLUO010000014.1:6466-8093 GCA_964386885.1 uncultured archaeon | reverse complement strand
TATTTTAAATAAAAATAATTACCCCTTACTTAATATTCCTTATGAAAAAAGAACAAGTTATTATAATGCTTTGGAAAGATCACAAATAAAAAAACAAGAAAATATTTTTGTCCAATTGGGTTTTAGAAGATATACTAAGGAATATAAAAAATATTTAAAATAAAAATATTATTTCTGAAATAAAATCTTAATAACATCATTATTCTTTAATTTATAATCTGTTCCAAGTTTCATCTTAGTTTTTGCTTCTAATCCACCTATAAATTTATCAGCCATATCAGAATGTACCATTCCAGCAAATTCTTTTAATGTAGTTCCTTCTTCGACTAAAAATGCATCTGGCAGAACATTATTTTTCTTATCAGTTAATTTATTGATATCAGCAACAGGATAGACCACTATATATCCTAGTATATGAAATACTGCTTCATTCAGACATTGTTGGACACCAGTTGATCCATATTTATCCAAAACATTATCTTTTATAAAATCTAATCCATCTAATTGTTTTTTATCTAATTTTGAAGAATCTTTTACAATAAAGTCATCTTTAGTATAATCTATCAAATTATTTTCAACCGCGTTTTTTAATGCTATTTCAGAAACAGACGATGTTGGTATTATATTTAAATCAGAAAATTCTTTTCTCATTTTTTTGATATTTTCTTCTGATTCAGATAAATCACTTTTATTTGCAGATATTAGAATAGGTTTTGATAATTTTCTTATTTCTGTTGAAAACTTTTCTATATCTTCTATTCCTACATCTTCTAAGACATGTGTTATATGTTCTTTTGATACTTGCAATCCAGTTAATTGATTTGTTAATATATCTACCAAATCAACTTTTGAATATTTTATTTTCTGGTTATATTTTTCTAAAGCTCTTTGAATTATTTTTGAAAACCATAAATCAATTTCTCTTTCTAAAAATCTGATATCATTACAAGGATCATAACCTTTTGCTGGTCTACCTTCAACATCTGTTGTTCCAGAAACATCAACTACATGTATAAGACAAGATGCTTGTCGTAAATCATCTAAAAATTCATTTCCCATGCCTTTACCTAAATGTGCATCAGGAACCAATCCAGCAACATCTAATAATTTAACAGGAATATATCTCATTCCATTTTTACAAATAGAATTTTTTGGATTACATTTTACATTATATTCCTTGCATGCACATTGAGTTGTAACATATCCCATTCCAATATTGGGTTTTATTGTTGTGAATGGATACGAAGCTATAGGTACATCTATCATAGTTGCTGCTTTAAAAAATGTTGATTTTCCTGAACTAGGCTTTCCAATAATTCCTATTTGCATAAATTATAATTTAAAATTTATTTATTTAAGAACAGTCTTCAGGACAATTGCACTGATTTTCACCTATTCCACACGAACCATTACCACATTTAGTACACACAAAACATGGACAAGCTGGTGAAATACATTGATCGTCTATTAGAAAAGAATATTTGATTTGTGTAAGATCATGACAACAAATTGCATTGGGGTCTTCTAATAAATTGAAATATTCTCCCTCCTCATAACACCCTTCAGGTAATGTTGTAGTAGTTGACGTTGTAGTAGATGTAGAACTTGTCGAGCTTGTAGTAGTTGA
>CAYLUO010000014.1:0-6366 GCA_964386885.1 uncultured archaeon | reverse complement strand
GTAGTAGTTGACGTTGTAGTAGATGTAGAACTTGTCGAGCTTGTAGTAGTTGACGATGTAGTAGATGTTATTGTAGTAGTTGTTAATAATGTACTTGTTGTAGTTTTAGAAATAGTTGTGTACATAGTAGTTATTGTCGTATTTGAAAATGAACTAATTTCTTTTCTATATAGTACTATACTTGTAAATACAGAAATAGATACTATTGTTATAATCACTATAAATATAGAAGATGATGATTGTGCTTTCATATAATTTATCATTCGTTTTTTAACTTAAAAATATTTAATACTTTTATTTCTTAAATACTACTAATCTTATATGAGATTTCCTATTTGCAAAGTTTGTTTGAAAAATAAGATCCTTTGTAAAGCATGCGAAAGAGCAGCAAAAGCAAACAAAATAAATGATGAAGAAATAAAAATGTATAGAGATTTGAATAGAATTCTAAAACCATACAATTTTGCTGAAGATATTGAAATAAAAAGGGCAATATCAAATGAAAATGTTTTACTAATTATAACTAACAAAAATGATGTTTCAAAAATTATAGGAAAACAAGGTGGAGTAGTTAGAAAATTAGGCAAAGAATTGAACAGACAAATAAGAGTCATGGCAGAACCATCTAACCCCAAAAAATTCATCAAAGAAATTTTCTTTTCAATACCTATTATAGGGATAAATACTGTTTTCACACCTACTGGCGCAAGATATAAAATAAGAATACCTAATTCTGAAAAAAATATTATGGCTGTTCCACCTGAAACATTTTCAAACATATTCAATTCCTTTTTTAATGAAAATGTTGATATTATTTTTGAGTGATTGTTTTGACAAGAATAGCTGTAGTTAAAAAGGACTTATGTAAAAAAAAGAAATGTGGATATCTTTGCATGAAGGTTTGTCCTAAAAATAGAGCTGGCGAAGAATGTATTACTATAGACCCAGAAACAGGATATCCAGTTATAGATGAAAATATCTGCATTGGTTGTGGATTATGCGTTCATAAATGTGAAAGAGCTGGATTTAATGCATTGAATATTGTAAATTTGCCAGAAAAATTAAAAGAAAAGCCAACCCACAGATTTGGTAAAAACCAATTTGTCCTTTTCAGACTGCCATATCCAATCGAAAACCAGATAGTGGGTTTGGTTGGTTCAAATGGCTTGGGAAAAACAACTGCCTTGCAAATTTTAGCAGGACAACTAAAACCAAATATGGGAGAATTTAAAAAGAAAACAAATATCTCAGAATTAATAGTTCAATTCAGAGGAACAGAACTTCAAAATTATTTAGAAAAATTACAAGACAAAGAAATTCAAGTTTCTTATAAATTACAAAGAGTTGACAAAATTCCTGAACAATATTCTGGAAAAGTCTCTAAATTATTGGATAAAACTGATGAAAGAAAAATACTAAGTGATCTGATAAAAAAATTTGATATTGAAAGAATTTTAGATCATGATATAAATAAAATATCTGGTGGTGAATTACAAAGAGTTGCAATAGCAGCATGTATTGCAAAAGACGCTGATATATATTATTTTGACGAACCAACAAGTTTCTTAGATGTATTCCAAAGATTAGAAGTTTCAAAAACAATAAGAGAATTTTGCGGAAACAAATCTACAATTGTAGTTGACCACGACTTAGCAACTTTAGATTTTCTTGCTGATAAGATTCATATTTTGTATGGAGTTCCTGGTGTTTATGGAATAGTTTCGTCACCGTATTCTGTCAGATCTGGAATAAACACATTCTTGGACGGATTTATAAAAGAAGATAATGTACGAATAAGATCAGAACCAATTAAATTCGAATCTAGTTTTATTGAATCAGAAGGTGGAATTGGAACTTTAATAAAATTCAATAATATACAAAAAAAATTAGGATCATTTACTCTTTTAGTGAAAAAAGGAGATTTGTATAATCATGAAGTTTTGGGAATTTTAGGAGCAAATGCTTTGGGAAAAACAACTTTGGCAAGAATACTAGCTGGAGAAATAAAACGAGATGATGGAGAAGTAGAAGGTAAAGTTAACATATCTTACAAATCACAATATCCTAAAACAGAATTTGATGGAACAGTAAGACAATTATTAAGTTCTTCGTGCAAAGATTTTGGAAATACAAGTTTTAAGTCAGATATAATAAGGCCATTATCGCTTGGCATATTGTTAGAAAAAAATGTTAACAAATTATCTGGCGGAGAACTACAAAGAACAGCAATAGCTGTTTGTCTTGGAAAACCAGCTGATGTATATTTGTTAGACGAACCATCAGCGTTTTTAGATGTAGAGCAAAGATTAGCAGTTGCAAAAATGATAAGAAGTATAGTTGAAAAAAGAGAATGTTCCTCTATTATAATAGACCATGATTTACTTTTCTTAAGTCAGATCGCTGATAGATCTATGGTTTTCTTGGGTGAGCCAGGTAAAAAAGGCCAAGTTGATGATGTTGATTCTGTTGAAGATGCGTTCAATAAATTCTTGAAACAAGTCAATGTTACATTTAGAAAAGATCCACAAACAGGAAGACCAAGAGCAAATAAATCAGATAGCCAGATAGACAGAGGACAAAAAGATAAAGGAAAATATTTTATGTCTTAAAAGAAATAAACTATTTTATACCGGTACTTTTATGGTAAAAAAATAATCTCCTTCGCAAACAATCATATCAAGTTCAATTTCAGGAATAAAATTATATTTTCCTTCATTGTTTACTACAGTATAACTTCCAAGAATCCTTCTTAATGATCTATCATAGACTATAGTATCTCCAAAAATGTTTTCAAATGAATATGTATTTTCCTTATATTTCATAATTAGATACCAAATAGTTAATTATTTAAGTCTTACTTTTAATTTTCTCTAATTTAATTTTACTATTCTTTAAATCAATTAGTCCAAATGCATCTACAACTATAATACTCAATCTTTCGAGCAGCAAGAAACTAACACCAACTATAGAAGAAAATCCAATTATTTTGAAAAGTAATGCACTCCCGCTTTCTGC
This sequence comes from uncultured archaeon, assembly GCA_964386885.1. GTDB lineage: Archaea > Aenigmatarchaeota > Aenigmatarchaeia > CG10238-14 > CG10238-14 > JAFCEW01. Next base: position 3,351 of record CAYLUO010000014.1, on the reverse strand, counting down.
TACGCCTAATCCACTTGGTGTTATAGGAATAAACATTATAGTTGTTAATAAGGGCTGGAACATCATTGCTGTTAATAATCCTATATCAACATTTAATGCTTTTGCAACAAACATCCATTGAAATCCAGCAATAAACCATCCGACTAAATTCAATAACATAATAATCACAACTTTCTGTTTATTTAATTTCTTAACAGAATTTTGCATCATCCCAACGTATTTTTCTAAAGCAGATAAAATTGTAATTTTTTTCAAAATCTTATTCAGAATTTTAGTATATAATGCAAGGATTATTCCGACAAAAAACAAAAGTGGAAGCAAAGAAATTAATATAAAATAATTCATTACAGAAGATATCATAAAGCTTGAAAAATATAAAACAGCAGCCATACATAAGAAAACTTTAACAAAAAATGATATTCCTTGTAATAGAGTTAATGATCCTATATTTTCAGATGTAGAATATTCAGATTTCTTAGATAAGGAATATGCAGTATAGTAATATCCTACTCTACCAGGAGTTGCATTTGACAAAAACATTCCACACATGTGAGAAGATAATATATCTTTTAATTTTGCTTTTATTACAACTCTGACCATAAGTGAGGCAATAATTTCAACAAAAATATAGAAAAAACATGCTATTAGGAAATATTCTATTTTTATTTTTAGAAACAAATCAATTATATTTTCTAACCCAATTCCATATAATAGTAAAATCATTATTAGAATTCCAATAGCCAATCCAATGACATTTTTCTTCATAGATAATAAATTTAAACTTAAGATTATTATAAGATACTATGAAAAAACTCTCAATTGTGTTTCCAGCACATAATGAGGAACAAAATATAGTCAATACACTAAAGAATTTTTCTTCTATATTTCCAGACGCAGAACTTATAGTTGCATGTAATGGATGTACTGATAATACCGCATCCATAATAACTGGTATACCAAATGTTAAGAAAATAATATTTCCAGAAAAAAACAAAGGATATGCAGTTATAGAAGCATTAAAAAGAGCAAGAGGAGATATAATAGGATTTGTAGATTCAGACGGGTCATTTCTTGCAGAAGATGTTAGATTACTAATAGATCAATTAAAATACAAAGATGCAGCAATAGCATCTAAATGGAAAGGACAGAATTTTTCAGATGTGAGATCTGGATTTAAAAGAAAAATCGGAAGCAGGGCGTGGAACTTTTTATCTTCAACTCTTTTTGGATTGAATTTTAATGATACTCAGGCAGGCGCTAAATTTTTCAAGAAAAAAGTATTTGATTCAATAGACAAAAATTTTATTTCTTCAGGTTTTGGTTTTGATATTGAATTACTACATAAAATTCAGAAAAAAGGATTCAATATAGAAGAAATATTTGTTCCTATAACAAAAAAATCAGATACAAGTTTCGATATTTTAAAAGAATCTCCAAAAATGTTTTTTTCCCTTCTTAGACTTAGATCTAAAACCCTTTTTGAAAAAGAAAAATAAAACATATATCCAAGCTATAATACTCAATGAATATGATATTTTGTCGATTGTAGTTAATACATAATATAATCTTACGTCTTCTTGTTCAGGATAAATAATCATAAACGCTGTAGCATCAAGATATATTTTATCAGCTCCTTCTACTTTCCAGTTAGGGAAATATGATACTTTTACTAATAACGGCTGGTCAATACAATCAGTATGAATTAGAATTTCTTCATTACTAACTTTTTCAGAAACATGACAATCTGGATAAACACCATATCTTCTTAATTTTGTGATATCATCGTCTTCTATTACAAATACAAATCTTTCTTTATCTTTCTCATCTAATTTCTTTAAAAATATAACTGGAATATCATTTTTATCAGCATTTTTAAACCATTCTAAAGAAACATTTTTCCAATTATCAGTTACATATACAAACGGCTCATTTTCAAGCGGCTCTACATAATTTCCAGTATTATTTACTCTATAGATTTCTATTCCATCAAAATCTTTCATAAACGTATATTCATCATTATCTTTTATCGCATCTTTTAATTTGTCAGATGTAGCAACCAGATAATCTACATTAAATAATTTCAAATGAGTTGTTGCATTTTCTAAATCAAAATAAGAACATCTCATGCTTGGTATAGGACAAGTTGGAGTTTTTGATATTTCTGACTGGATCCAGAATACATGTGGAGAGGTTACTGCACCTTCTATATACAATCCTTCTAAAACTGGTTTATCAGAAAATAATGGAAATGACTCAAATGCTCTTGGTGTTCCAAATCCACCATGATCATTGGAATATTCATGAACAATTCTTCCTTCTGGCAAAGATTTTAGATATAATGATATATTATTTAATTGGTTCCAGTCAGATTTTCCTTCAAATCCTTCATAATTCCATTTAATCCAATAATCTATATATGTTGTATTATCCTGGACCCAGTATATCACTAAAGGCAACAAAACTAAAGGCAATAGCCAAATAAATTTCCTTGATTTTTTAATAAGCTTGAATCCTTCTACTATACCATATGCTGCTATAAAAACTAAGAACAATTCCAAAAATGGAATAAACCTTATGTCAACTAATCCTATAATGTTAATTGTCAGATATAGCAATAATGAAATTGCAATAGAATACAAGAAAAATAAGATTCTTTCATCTTTTTTCTTTAATCCTATTATAATGCCAATTCCAGCCAGTATAAGTATAGGATAGAAAATTTCTGGGAAAAATGACTTGAAATAATCATCTATATTCCATATATAATCGCATGGGGTTGCATATTCTATTTTAGCTAGGAAAGGCAATACCCAAAATGCTGATAACAATCCTGTTAATAAAAATACTTTGAATAAATACTTGAAATTTGGTTTGATTTTCTTTTTTCTTATTAACAGGAAAGACGAGCAAGCAATAGCAAATATGAAAGTATAGATATGTGTTAGGACTGTCAGGGCAAGCAAAACAGAATTTTTTATTATATATTTTTTTTCTTTGATTCCTTTGTATACAAGACCAAAGAAAAGAACCATAAATGCCAGGCTTAGACTATATGAGAACTCTCCTGCCATTGTGGACGAGATGTTTCCGCCCCACATTGAATTTCCCTGATGAAAAAGGAATATGAGGGAGAATAAGGCTGCTATTATAGGTTTAGGAAACTTGAATTTCATGAATTTGAGGCAGTAAAATACTGCTAAAGGTAGTAGGAAAGATCCAGATATTGTGATTATTTTAAAGGGTATTTCCTGCTTGTATTCTGTTGTTTGTATTTTTTCTGCTGTTTGCAGTGCTTGCGTTATGTCTATCTTTATTTTATTTTTGTCTAGTTTTTGTATTTTTGCTTCTGGT
>CAYLUO010000013.1:0-8135 GCA_964386885.1 uncultured archaeon | reverse complement strand
AAGCATAAAACCAAAAGAAGAAAGAGTATTTACATATAAAATAAAACCAATTATAGGAATAACAGGAGATCTTAAATTGCCAAAGTCATCATTTATGTATGAAACAAGAAAAGGAAAGAAAAGAAGAGTATGCTCAAAAAGTCTGATAATAAAGGGAAAAATTAAATAAATCATTAAGTAGATAGTTTTTTATATTCTTGGTTAGATTTTATTAATTAACCCCCTGTGGCTCAATGGTAGAGCACACGGCTGTAGACAAGCACAAAAAGTGTTTGACACCAGTATGTGTTCGAAAGAAACCGTGGGGTTGCTGGTTCAAATCCGGCCGGGGGGATTAAACAAAACTATTTAAGTTTTTAAAACAAACAATCTGAGTATTGGGCAAAATTTAAATAGTTAATGTCATTAATATTTAGAAGTTGGCGACCAAAGCGAAGAGGAAATACCCGTTCCCATTTCGAACACGGTAGTCAAGCTTTTCAGCGATCTGAACTGTACTGCTTCCGAGTGGGAAATTCAGGACGTTGCCAACTATTTTAATTTAATGGTGATCGCTTATTGATTAAAAAAACGATACATTTTTCTTCAACTAATTCATATATTTCTTTATTATGCCCTGGTAATGTAGTCCGGTCTAATTATTATATTTATAAAAATAAGACCAATCATCTGGGACTGTCACTCCCAGTACTCGGGTTCAAATCCCGACTAGGGCGCTAAAAAGGTGAGAAATTGAAAGAAAAGCATATAGATATATTGCATCACAATCTTGTTCCAAAACACACTATTTTATCAGAGCAAGAAAAACAAGATGTGATAAACAAATATCAAGTAAAAAAACTCTCACAATTTCCTAGAATTTTCAAATCAGATCCTATTATTAAATTAATAGATGCTAAACCTGGGGATCTCATAAAAATCGAAAGAGAAAATTCAAATTATTATAGAGTAGTAGTAGAGGATTAATATGGAAAATTATAAAACACTTTTAAAGTCATTTGTCGCCGAAAAAGGATTTATTAAATTTCAAATAGATTCATATAATAATTTTATTGAGAGAAAAATCCCAGTAATACTGAAACAAATAAAAGAAATAAAACCAGATGTTCCTGATTTAGGAGAATTCAAAATTAAAATAGGAAGATTCAAATTAGGAGAACCATCAATAAAAGAAGCTGACGGTTCTATGAGAAATATTTTACCTATTGAAGCAAGAATAAGAAATCTTACATATGCAACACCAATGTATGTGGAAATGACGCCAGTTTTAAACAAAATAGAATCTGAAACTATATGGGTAAATTTTGGTGATTTACCAATAATGATTAAATCTAAATATTGTTTTTTAAATGGATTGTCAGAAGAACAACTAATAGAAGCAGGAGAAGACCCAGATGACCCAGGAGGTTACTTTATTATAAACGGAACAGAGAGAGTTCTTATTTTGTTAGAAGAAATTTCTCCAAACAGAATTATTGTTGAAAGGTCTAACATATCCAATGTCACAGAAGCTGCGAGAATACATTCTGAAAAAGACAGATATGTTCAAAGACACACACTAGAAAGAAAAACAGATGGAATAGTAAGAATAAATTTTGCTAATATAAAAAATTTACCAATCGCTATTTTATTAAGAGCTTTAGGACTAGAATCAGACAAAGATATTATTTCTACAATATCACTAGATCCAGAAGTTCAAGATGAATTTTATCCAAATTTATTCGAGACAGAAGCATCAAAATCAAAAGAAGCTTTAGATGAAATAGGAAGAAGATTAAGAATACCACAAAAAGAATATAGAAATGAAAGAGTTTCAAGGCTTATAGATAAATATTTACTTCCTCATTTAGGTCAAGACACAAAAAACAGAATGGATAAAGCACTTTTTTTGGCAAAAGCTGTTAATAAACTTTTAAAATTACATTTAAGAAAAATACCAGAAGATGATTTAGATAATTATGCAAATAAAAGATTAAGATTATCTGAAGATTTGCTTGAAGTTTTATTCAGATCGATTCTATTAGGAAAATGGGGACTTATAACAAGAATAACATATAATTATCAAAAATTAACAAAAAGAGGAAGATTTCCACCATTACCTGCTATAGTTGAATCAAATGTTTTAACAAAGCAGATAATTTCTGCATTAGCTATAGGTTCATGGGTAGGAGGAAGAACAGGTGTTTCTCAGAGATTAGAAAGAGGTAGTTTTGTTAAAAGTGTGTCACATATAAGAAATATACTCTCACCTTTGACATCAACACAAGAACATTTTAAAGCAAGAGAGCTACATCCAACACACTGGGGAAGAATAGATCCATCTCAAACACCAGAAGGGGCAACAATTGGACTAAGAAAATATTTAGCATCTATGGCAAGTATAACCACAGGCGTTCAAGATAAACAAAAGAATAATTTAATTAACATACTAAAAAAGGTAGAGGGGAAGAAAGAATGACTGATGTGTTTATAGATGGAAAATATGTAGAAACAACAAAGAATCCAGAAAAAATATTATCTATAATAAAAGAAAAAAGAAGAAAAGGAGAAATACCTAATCAAATTAATGTCACATATTTAAAACATACAGATATTTTGAAAATTCTTACTGATGGTGGAAGACTAAGAAGGCCATTGATAATTGTTGAGAATGAAAAAGCAAAACTTACAAAAGAACATCTACAAAAAATAAGACAAAATAAATTAACATGGACAGATCTAATAAATCAAGGTATTATAGAATATCTTGATGCAGAAGAAGAAGAAAATGCTTATATTGCATTAAATGAGAAAGACATTTCAAAAGAACATACTCATTTAGAAATAGACCCTTTAGTAATTTTAGGTATATCAACATCATTTGTGCCCTTTATTGAATTCAACAGGGGAGATAGAGTCAATTATGGAGCAAAGATGATCGGACAATCAATAGGAATATATGCTCTCAACTATCTAAAAAGAGTTGATACAAAAACAAATATTATGATTTATCCTCAAAATCCTTTAGTTAAAACTCATATGTATGATATTTTAAATTATAAAAATCATCCTAGCGGACAAAATGTAACAATAGCTATTATGTCTTTTGAAGGATATAACATGGAAGATGCAATTATAATTAATAAATCCTCTATAGAAAGAGGATTATTATGGTCATATTTATTCAGGGCATATGAAGCTGAAGAAAAAAGATATATGGGTGGTCAGGAAGATATAATTGGAATACCAGATCCTGGAGTTAAAGGATATCAAGGAGAAGATTCGTATAAGCACTTGGATGAAGATGGTATAGCAAATCCTGAAACAAAATTAAAATCTGATGATGTTGTCATAGGAAAAGTCTCACCTTTAAGATTCCTTGGCTCTTTAGATCAGTTTATAACCGGTTTGGAAAATATAAGAGAAACATCTGTAAAGATAAGACATGGCGAAGAAGGAATTGTTGATAGAATTTTTTTAACAGAAGGACATGAAGGAAGTAAATTAGTAAAAGTTGTTCTAAGAGATCTTAAAAAACCTGAAATAGGAGATAAATTATCATCAAGACATGGACAAAAAGGAGTTATTGGTCTTATTGTTCCACAAGAGGAAATGCCATTCACAGAAAGTGGTGTAGTACCAGATATCATATTTAATCCACATGGGATTCCATCAAGAATGACTATTGGCCAGCTATTAGAAATTTTATCAGGAAAAATATCTGCATTAAAAGGAGAGCAAATAGATGGATCTGGATTTCATTCAACGCCAGAAGACAAATTAAGGGAAATATTACAGAGTTATGGCTTTAGAAATGATGGAAAAGAGACACTTTATAATGGTAAAACTGGAGAAAAATTTGAAAGCCAAATATTTATTGGAAATATTTTCTATCAGAAATTAGATCATTTAGTTTCAAATAAATTACATTCAAGATCAAAAGGTCCTGTAACTTTATTAACAAAACAACCAACAGAAGGAAAATCAAAAAAAGGTGGTTTAAGATTAGGAGAGATGGAAAAAGATTGTCTAATAGCACATGGAGCATCTTTAGTACTAAAAGAAAGATTCAGTTCTGACAAAGCAAAGATACCAATATGCAAAGATTGTGGCTTGGTTGCTATACATGATAGAATAAAAAATAAAAAATATTGTCCTATTTGCGGTGGTTCTAATATAACAGAAGTAGAAATGTCTTATGCATTCAAACTTTTATTAGATGAGTTGAAATCTATGTTGATATACCCAAAAATAGTTGTAAAAGAGGATTAAAATGATCGATAAATTAGTATTTAGTATTTTAAACCCAGAAACTATAAGAAAAATGTCAGTGGCAAAAATATCCAAAACAGATTTATATGATCAAGAAGGATATCCAATAGAAGGTGGATTAATGGATCCAAGACTAGGAGTTATAGATCCTGGTCTAAGATGTAGAACCTGTGGAGGTACTGTTGGAGAATGTGAAGGACATTTTGGTCATTTAGAACTTACAAGACCTATAATTCATGTTCATTACGCGAAATTAATTCATAATATATTAAAAGTAACCTGCAGAAAATGTGGAAAAGTCCTTTTAGATGAAAAAAGTAAAGAAAAATTCCTAAAAGGTAAAAAATCATTTAAAAAATTGAAAGCATCAGTTAAAATTAAATGTCCTTATTGTAAAGAAGAACAAAAGAAACTTAAATTTATAAAACCAACAACAATGGTAGAAGGAGCAAGAATTCTAAGTTCTCTAGAAGTTAGAGAAAGACTAGAAAGAATTTCAGATGAAGATTTAATATATCTTGGTTTAAGAAAGATAAGGCCAGAATGGTTTGTTATTACTTTATTACCAGTTCCACCAGTGACTGTAAGACCTTCTATTACTTTAGAAACTGGTGAAAGATCAGAAGACGATCTTACACACAAGCTTGTTGATATAGTTAGAATAAATAAAAGACTAAGAGAAAATATAGATCTTGGAGCACCAGATTTTATAATTGAAGATTTATGGGAATTAGTACAATATCATATAGCTACTTATATGAATAATGAAATTACTGGAGTTCCACCAGCTAGACATAGATCTGGTAGAATTTTAAAGACTCTGACACAAAGATTAAAAACAAAAGAAGGAAGATTCAGGCATAATCTTATTGGAAAAAGAGTAAATTATTCTGCGAGAACAGTTATAAGTCCTGATCCAATGCTAGATATTGATGAAGTTGGAGTTCCATTAACAGTTGCAAAGGAATTAACTTTACCAGTTGTTGCAAACGAAAAAAATATTAAACATCTAAAAAATATGATAAGGCAGTATCCAAAATGGCCAACTATAAATTATGTAATAAGACCAGACGGAAGAAAAAAGAAAGTCATAGAATTGAACAAAAACGAAATAGCAGATGAATTAGATGTTGGATTTACAGTTGAAAAAGAATTAGAAAATGGAGACTGGGCGCTTTTCAACAGACAGCCTTCTTTACATAGAATGAGTATAATGGGTCATAGAGTTAAAGTTATGCCACATAAAACATTTAGAATGAACTTAACAACTTGTCCTGCTTATAATGCTGACTTTGACGGAGATGAAATGAACTTGCATGTTCCTCAAACACAAGAAGCTCAATCAGAAATAAAACTTTTAATGAGAGTTCCATTAAATATTAGAAGTCCGAGATTTTCTGGTCCTATTATAGGGTGTGACAAAGATCATGTAACAGGATTATACTTATTGACTCATGGAAATAAAGAATTTTCAAGAAAAGATGCAGTAGATATAATAAGAAATTGTGATGAAAAAATAGAAATACCAAATAAAAAAACATTTACAGGAAAAGAAATATTTAGTGTATTCTTGCCAAAAGATTTCAATATTGAATACAAAGCTAAATGCTGCAAAGGATGTAAAAAATGTTTAAAAGAAAAATGTCCTTTTGATTCATATGTTTCAATAAAAAAAGGAAAATTATTAACAGGAACAATAGACAAGAATGGAATGGCAGTTTTCTCTGGTAAAATTCTAGATAAGATAGACAAAAAATATGGAGATGACTTTACTAAAGACTTTTTATTTAATATAACAAAACTTTCATTTAATATTTTGACACGATATGGATTTTCTGTTGCAATTTCAGATACAGATCTAGATCAAAAGGTAATTGATAAAACTCATAAAATTATATCACAAACAAAACAAAATGTAAATGATTTGATAAGAGATTATAAAAAAGGAAAAACAGATATCCTTGTTGGAAGAACTCCGCGACAAAGTATAGAAATTCATATACGTAGACAACTGGCAGATTCATTAAATAAAATAACAGAAGAAGTTGAAAAAAACTTACCATATAATAGTAGATATATAATGTCAACAAGTGGTGCAAGAGGAAGTTTGGTTAATTTGGTTCAATGCGCTGCATGTATTGGTCAAGAAACAATAAAAGGAGAAAGAATAAAAATAGGATATCATAATAGAACATTTCCTCACTTTAAACAAGGAGACATGAGTCTTGAATCTAAAGGGTTTGTAAAAAATGGTTATAAACAAGGATTAACTCCATTCGAATTTTTCTTTGATGCTATGAATGGTAGAGAAGGATTAATGGATAAATCATTGAAGACAAGACATTCTGGTTATTTAGAAAGAAGATTAATTGGTGCATTACAAGATTTAAAAGTTGAATATGATGGAACAGTAAGAGACAGTGCAAAGAAAATAATACAATTTGTTCCTGGTGAAGATGGATTAGATCCATCAAAAATACAAAAAGGTGGAATAGATGTCGGAAAAATCGCAGATGGATTATGAGTTACCGCAAAAAATATTAAAAGATATTAATGATATTGCTAAAACTAAAAAACTTTCTGCTAGTCAAAAAAATAAATTAAAACAACTAGTAAAAAAAGAATATGAAAAAAGTTCTTTTGAGCCAGGTGAAGCTTTTGGTATAATAGCAGCACAATCAATATCAGAGCCAGCAACACAAATGACAATGAGAACATATCACTTTGTAGGTACAGCTGGTATTCAAGTAACTTTAGGTTTACCACGTTTAATAGAAATATTTGATGCTAAAAAAGAACCTTCTCGTGTTGTCATGACTTTATACTTAACTAAAAAATTCAATACAAAAGAAAAATCTGAAAAAGTTGCACAGGAAATAACCGAAAAGAAATTAAGACACTATATGGAAACAATTTCTTTAGATCTAGCAGGTAAAAAAATAAAATTAAAATTAAAAAAACTAAAAAAAACTGAAACAAAAGATATAATGGAAATTGTAAAGAAAAAATTCAAAAATTATAAAATGAAACATTTGAAAGACACAATATCTGTTTCTCTTAAAAAAGATTCCTCAGTAAGAGACTTACAAAAATTAAAGAAAAAATTACTTGAACTTCATATAGCAGGAATACCTACTGTTAAAAACGTGATTGTAATAAAACAAGACAATAACTGGATAATAAAAGCGTCTGGATTAAATTTCAAGGAAATATTAAAGTTTGATGAAATTGATAAGACAAAAAGTTACACAAATAATATTTATGAAGTAATGGATGTTTTGGGTATAGAAGCAGCAAGAAACGTTATAATGAGAGAAATAAAATACACTTTAGATCAACAAGGACTAGATATAGATGGCAGATATATAAAATTAGTTACAGATATGATGACATTCACAGGTATGATAAAACCAATTGGTAGATATGGTGTAGCAGGAATGAAATCTTCAGTTTTGGTTAGAGCAGGATTTGAAGAAACTATAAAACATCTAATAAAAGCATCAATCATAAATGAAACAAATGATTTCACTTCATTATTTGATAATGTTATGGTAAATCAACAAATACCAGCTGGTACTGGGATGTTTGAATTAATAGCAAGGATGGATGAAAAATGACAGAACTAGTAAAATTAATAAAAAATGCAGTAAAAGAAAATAAAACTGTAATAGGATATAAACAAGTTTTAAAAGAAATTAAAACAGGTAAACTAGAGTTAGTAGTATGTGCTAATAATTTACCAAAAGATAAAATTAAAGAAATAGAGCATAATTCTAAAATAGGAAATATAAAAGTACAAAAATTCTCAAAGGATAACGTAGAACTAGGTTTGATATGTAGTCTACCATTTAAAGTAAGTATAATGGGCATAAAAAGTGAAAAAT
>CAYLUO010000012.1:0-8165 GCA_964386885.1 uncultured archaeon | reverse complement strand
TAAAATGAACATTTAAAATTTAAGTTCATAGTGATTTTTCCAATTCTGTTAAAGAGGTTTAATAATTTGATTTATAAATTTAATTATCATGGCATACTACGACAAAAAAGAACCGAATAAAAATATAGTAAAATTTTTTAAAAATATATCCCCTAGTTCTGTTGGTTGGATTTTAGATTTAGGAAGTGGAACAGGGAGAGATGTAGCATTTCTCCAGAATAGAGGATTTAAGGTTGTTGGAATTGACAAAGACAAAACTAAGTATAGAAACGGGAAAATATTATATCATTTGAAAAGTGCAAAGAAACTATTTGGAAATATTAATATTTTGAAGGCTGATGCAAGACATCTTCCATTCAAGGATAATATATTTGATATAGTGATTGCTAATACATCTTTTCATTACTTAGGTAATTATTTAGATGAAGTTCTTAGTGATTTAGATAGTATATCTAAGAACGGTCATTATACTCTTATTGGTTGTGAATATTCAATAAATACAATAGATCCATTTATAGCTAAATTTATAAAAGAAGGTCAAAGCATTCCATTTGAAAATATAAAATCAAAATTGTGTAAAAACTTTGTGAAATTTAAAGTTGAATCAATTGACCACAGAGAAGATGGAATGGTTTTTGTATATTTCATATGTCAGAAATGAAACCATACCTAAGATTTTATTAATGTACATAACTAAAATGAACATTTAAAATTTAAGTTCATAGTGATTTTTCCAATTCTGTTAAAGAATCTTTTAATATAATATTTTCAATTATTTTTTTTTCTGTTTTTATATATTTAGATAAAATACTAACATATTTTTCTTGAAATGTTCTATTCCATTTTTTTTCATCTCTTAAATAACCCAAAGATATCTCTTCTCTTATCCTTCTCTCTCTATCTTGTAAGACTCTTCTATGAATTTCTTCTATAGGAGCATCAATTAATATACAATAACATTTTTTATATTCCCTTGAACCAATTATTCCTCCGAAATAATGTATACTTTCATCGCTTAGACCAGATACGAATCCACTCGGACTATAAACAGCATAATGAGTATCAATAACCAATTTTGGTATATCTATATATTCAATTATGCTACACAGACTTGATATAACGTATGGCTCAAATGCTTTCCAATTAACATGCTTAAATTTATCACGTTTTATATCAATTGAAAATAATTTATTTACAACTGTGTTGAACAAATCCCCAGTAGAAATGACATTTATATTTGATTTTTCCTTGATGGTCTTTATTAATGTGGTTTTTCCTGCACCTGAAGTGCCACCAACTATATAGATTTCTTTCATAAAAAGACACTATCTAAATATTTTTTTAGTTTTAAAAAAGCTTCTTTTCTCATTGATATTTTATTTTTTTCCTCAATTTTCATCTCAGCAAAAGTAATACCATATCCTTTTGGTTTAAAAATAGGATCCCACCCGAATCCATATTCTCCTTTTGGTTCGGTTATAACTCCATATATTTTTCCAATGAATATATGAAATTCATTTCCATCATATAAACACAATCCTGTCTCCGCATAAGCTTCTTTATTTTTATAGTTCTCTAATAATCTAAATATTCCTTGAATATTTATTGTTTCAAGCAACCAATGTATCAATGCTCCTGGAAAATCATTCCAAGATTTGATATAAAGTCCCGTGTCTTCAACTAATACAGGTTTTTTTACTCTCTCGTATGCTTTAAGTGCTTTGTCTTTAATGACTTCTTCAACATATATTGCTTGGATTTCAGGAATATCCAAATCTATACTTTTAATTTCTTTTTTCAAAATATTCTGAGCTTCTTTTAGTTTATTTTGATTCGACGTAACAAAATATATTTCCATTACAAATCAACACCAAATAATATTTTCCATTCAGGTTTTTCATATTCTATAAAATCCTTTTCTGAAATATGGTTATATTTCAGAAGGACATCTATTTCTCTTTTATAGTCTTTTTCATCTGCAGATGCATGTATATAATTTGGAACTGGTATTAAATTAGTATCTGGTATATCTATATCAACAGCTGAATAATCCCCCCTTATAGTTCCCATTGGTGCATTTATTGGTCTAAATTGTGCTTCATATCCCTTGAAGATAATGTTAAAATTAATAGACTCATATTTTGGAAGTCCACCAGCGAGTTTTCTCATTGCTTTAATACTATTTGGGCCCTCAACAACAGTAACTAAAGTTGGATATTTAGTCATATTCATAAAAATTTTAATGATATCTTCTCTTGGTTTCCATTCTTCTATAACAGATTCATAAAATTCCATTATGGAATCTTTGTGGAATTGAATCATCTTTACTAAAGGAGTTTTGTAATGAAACCTTTGTATTCTTGAAAGAATTTCAGGATAAAGGCCTGTTATAATACTTTCTGGTTTGCAAAGTACCAATGTTCTTTCTTTATATTTTTCTTCTAATTCTTTTTTATTAAGTTTGACCAATTCTTTCATTAAAATCGCAATCCAATATAGTTATTTTAATACATCTTTAAGTCTTTCTTTAACAACACCTTCATGCATATATTCAGGTAATTTTTCATCCAAAATTGGTATTGACTCTTCAATCGTCTTAATATCTAAATCCTCATATATTTTAATCGATTCTAATGCTAATTTTTTTGCTCTTATGATGTCCTTATCTTTTATCTTTTGAGCCAAGAGGTAACATATCTCTGCTTTGAGTTTTTTAGAATTATATATTTTTGTTCCAGTTTCAGATAATTTATTATATGCTTTTTCTAATACAGTTTTTGAATAATTACTATTTCTTATCGTTCCTTCAAGTATATATAATTCCTTCTCCAAAAAATCTTCCGGTTTAATATTCTCCATATAATCACCTCATTTATTGATTATATTAAATGATAACAACATTTTTAAACTCTTTGGTCATAGTAAATGATTGATTAGGAGTTTATAATTCAAACAAAAGTAAAATACTTCCTGCTATAAAAGAAACCATACCCAAGATTTTATTAATGTACATACTAAAATAAATATTAAGTAAATTTTAATACCTTTAGGTGAGCATATGCCAATATTTGCAAGAACAAAATTAATATTACAAGATGATTGTTTTGATATATCTAATCCAGACTTAAAATTAGATTATACAGGCCCAAACCCACAAAAAATATACAAAAAAATAAAATCAATGTTTCAGACTGTTTTTGGTGTAAAAGAAGGTGAAAGAGTACAAGAAACAGAATACAGCTGGGATAGACAAGGAGAAAAAGAAATCTTTAATGCAAAATGGGAAATCATAAAAGATATGGATAAATATTCTTATTTGGTTTTCAGAGTAAAAATGAATGGATTTGCAGAACAAACAAAAAAAGGAAAACAAGGAAAAGTTACTGTTAATGTAGATGGAATTGTCAGAACTGAATATCCACAAGATACTTTCTGGGAAAGAAGTATTTTATATGAACTAGTAAGAGTATTTTGGCACAAGACATTTTATCATGAAAAAAGATTTGATTATCAAGACCAATGCAAAAATATAATGACTGTATTTTTGAATGAATTAAAGGGTTTCTTCAACCTGTTGCCAGAGAAGATATAAATGGCCTCAGTCACAATACAAGACGATTGTTTAGCACCAGAAGGTTATATAACTCTAAAGTATAATGGTCTTGCTCCTTTTAAAGCATATCCTGTTGTTGCTAATTTTATGAGGACAATTTGGGAAGTTGAGGCAAAAGATTATTGGGAAAGAGAATTTAGATGGGACAATACTTCTGATCCAAGAGGCTTTTTTGTAAAAGCATATGTTCATAGAGGTATAGATCAATTCACATCTGTTACTATAGAAGTCGTAATGGAAGGAAAACAACCAGCAGATATAAACAAACCAGGTAGTGTTATAATAAAAATGGGCGGAGTCTTGACATCAAAATTTGGTGGCGGAACTATTTTACAAGATGCAAAAAATCCAATCTATAGTAGTTTGGTATGGATGTATGATCACTTTTTCTATAAAAAACAGAGAAGAACTTATTTAGATATTTGGTGTAAAAGAAGATTGGATATATTAAAAGCAAGATATCAAGAATTTTTAGGGATTGTAGAATCAGAATAAAAATTTTATATTAGAAGAAAACGATTATATCTTTATGGGATTTTTAGACAGGTTTAGACGAAAGAAAAAGGATGATTTAGTTTCTGATATTGAAAAAATAAAAGAAAAAGAAGTTTCTGCTCCAACAGAAAAACCTGTTGAACAAGCTCCAGTTCCTAAACCACAACTCGCTCAGGTTTCAGAATTTGAAAACATAAGAGCTAAAATTGATTTGGTTTTGACAGAAATAGATAGTTTGAAAGCGCAAAACCATACTATGAACGAAAGATTAAAATCTATAGAAAAGTCTTTGGCAGATATGAAAGGAATAAGATACTACTGAAAATTATTATAAATATTCCTATTGAGTTTTCTGGAAGATTGATTGGATATCCAGATGTTATTTTTATAGATGTTGTTGCTGTTTCTCCTGCTAAATTTTCTGCTGTAAAAGTTATAGTTCCTTCTTCTATTGGACCTAATATATTTATTACTGATTGTGTAACTGTTATTTCTCTTGGTGAAACTAAAATCTCATTAGATTGTAAAGAAATATCAACTAAGTGTGATACATCATTTCCTTTATATATTGCTTCAACTGAATATGTAATTGTATAAGTATCTTCTATTGATTCAAAGTTTTGTATATAGATTATAATTGGTGTTGGCTCGTTTATTGTATATAATTGAGCCCCTTCAACCCATATTTTAAATCCGTCAGATGGTAGAGTTGTAGTAGTTGTTGATGATGTTGTTGATGATGATGTTGTTGATGATGATGTTGTTGTTGTTGTTGATGTTGTTGATGATGTTGTTGCGGGTGATGTACATGCTCCATAACAACAAGTTGCTCCAGATTTACATATATATATCGTACTAGCGCAACTTTCATAACTAGAACAAGATCCTGTTAAACATTTATATAATCCTCCTTTATCTTCACAATATACTTGACAAGCACCTGAACAACAGTATTTTGATGGATTGGAACAAGTATAAGATCTAGAGGAACATTCTTGGTAATTACTGCATGGATTTGAAAGACACTTATATCCCTTATCTTCACATGTTTGGGGTGGTGGATTGCATTGACCATTTGTACAACCATAATCACAATGTGTTATTGGATACTCACATGCACACCCACTAGTACATTCAGAACATGAAGCATCACAAGTCCCAGGGTCTGGACATATCATCACACATAAATCATTTCCATAACATTCGTCTGGGCCACAATCATTATTTGATCTACAATCACATGGACCTGGATAACCACCACAAGTATCATATGGATCTGCATAGCTGTATTTACAACCATCAGGACAAGTACAACCAAAAATACAACTTCCAGGACATATAGAAATACAAGTAGTTAAATCACAACTTGATAAAGATAATATTAATGGTATTTCTGTTGTTTGTACTTTATCTACAGAAAAATAATTAAAATTTATTATTAGAACTAAACAAAAAATAATAATTATTTTTTTATTCATTCTACTTCCCCCATAACCTCCAAAATGTATTTTGATGAATTTGAATTTTCAAAATCTTGTAAAGTTTTATAATTTCCAGTAGGAAAAGCCCAAATAGCTAATAATAAAATTTTATTTTCTTTATTTTGTATATCTGGAATAGAACCAAATTGATATAAATAATTATTATCCTTTCTATAAATTTCTCTTGTACATTTGTAATAAGAGTCCCATAGTAAAAGATTTGAAATATCCGAAATATTTTGAGATTCATTAATATTAGACCAGCTACATGTATAGTATGGATCGAAATATTTATTTAATTTTCTTAGATTTGCTACTACAACAACATTTTCATTAACTTTAAATTTTTCTCTGTTAGTGCAGTCAAAATCTCCTTCCAAACAACATATAGTATAATTTGCATCTTTTTCAGACATAATTTTTTTACATTTTTCTATATAGAAATCTGGAGATTTTTCTTCAGCATGATAAATAAAAAAATAGTATATTATAGATACAAAAATTAAAAATAAGATTATAAAAATAATTTTATTCATAAAATTATTTTATATTTCTTATTAAAAAAGTATTTACTGTATTTCTTTTTTTGTTTTTTTGTCAGCAAATATCCCAAGTACAGCTCCAATTACTGGAGGAGTCCCAGTTCCAATTACTTGAGCTATATTTTCTTTAAGTGGAGACATATAATTGAATTTTGTTCCTATATCTCCTGGTATATCACTAGTAAGTTTATCAATAAAAACATCTCCACATTTATATAAAAATGCAGGATCTTTACTATGTATATATGCCAAACCAGAAACTATCGCACCGATAGATACACCAATAGTTGTATATTTATGTTCTTTTAATTTTTCTATTACGTCACTAATATATTTCATTTTAATCACTGTATAATAGTAAATACTACTATATAAATATTTCTATTTTTTAAAGGTTACTTTATAAAAAATCAAAGTTGATGAGATACTTAAATCCAAACATTTATATACATAATAAAACATTATAATATATAATATTTAATAATAAAATATAATGGGGATAAAAATGGTTCAAGCTTTGGTTAATATAGATGAAGAACGAGATAGAGTTTTGAATATTGTGAAAGGTAAATTCGGGTTAAAAAATAAATCTGAAGCTATTAATTTAATTATAATTAAATATGAAGAAGAATTCCTAGAACCTGAGTTAAGACCTGAATTTATTGAAAAAATGAAGAAAATAAGTAAAGAAAAATCTATCAAAGTAGATGATTTTGGAAAAAGATATAAGTTGAAATAAATGTATAATCTTGAAATCAAACCGACAGCAGATAATATATTTAAGAAATTAGAAAAGAAAAATCCAAAACAAATGAAAATTATCTATAAAAAAATCAGAGAAATAAGACAAAACCCATATTATAGATATAAATTTTTAAGGAAACCATTACAAGGATTTAACAGAGTTCATATTGATAAGCATTTTGTTCTAGTTTTCAAGGTCTGGCATAATATTCAAACAATTGAGATATGGTATTATGGGCATCATGATCAAGTCTATAAAAGAAAATCTTTATAATTTATTCTATAAAAAATCAAACAAAGATAAAACCAGCTAAAGACATCATAACCAATAAACCAATAAAACTAAATTCTGGCAAGCTTAGTGGTAAAGTTGTATCTGTTATGATTAAAGTATCTTTTTTTGTTATTCCACATTCCTGGGATGTTACAGTAAAATTAATTTCACCATAATAATGAGATTCTAAAACAAGAACTCTTGGATATGTAACTCTAATTTCTCTTGGGCTAACATCTTCTATCTGATCATAATCTAGTTCTACACTAGCTATTGGTGATTCTATCATTTCAATTTCTATATTATAAGTATCTGTTGGTTGACATAGATTTTGTACAAATAATTTAACTGGTATTTTGCTTCCAATTGTAAACAATGCAGGACCTTCTACCCATACTTTAAAGTCACATTCACAAGTTGGTAAGGTTGTTGTTGTTAGACATTTACAGCAATATTCTTCATTTGGTCTTGT
The DNA here is from genome assembly GCA_964386885.1 of uncultured archaeon. Lineage (GTDB taxonomy): Archaea > Aenigmatarchaeota > Aenigmatarchaeia > CG10238-14 > CG10238-14 > JAFCEW01. The sequence continues at coordinate 544 of CAYLUO010000012.1, read as the reverse complement.
TAAATTACAATTATGGACATATCCATCATAATCTAAAGGGTCACAATCTGAAATACAATCATCTTCTATATTAACACAACTATAGCCATCACTACATTCTCCAATAATTGCCCAAGTAGCTGTTATATTATAAGCTGAGTGAATTTCTATTGGTTTTAGTGTTATATTCCATTCACCTTGTTTATCACAAGAACTTTGACAATGCTCTTTATTGACTTGTTTATGTCCACATGGATCACTAATTTCTATATCTATATTATCAGTCGTTTCTAGAGACATAGATAGAGTACCTGCTTCTGTTTTTTGGCATCTCCATGAATATTCTCCTTCTCCTAGACAATACATTCCTGATAATTTTCCTTCTCCGCCACAAACTTCTGGATGACTTGGTGTACATATAGTTGTTGTTGGTGTAGTTGTTGAAGAGGTCGTTGTGGACGATGTTGAAGTTGGATACGTTGAAGTTGGACTAGAACCACATGTTGGCTGACAAAAACAATTTTCAGCACCAACATAACACTGTCCATCAAGACAAATAGGTTGA